>CALFWW010000050.1 GCA_937928575.1 uncultured Saprospiraceae bacterium
ATATCTTCGTTAGAAAGCCCTGTCTGCTTGGCGCAGTCAGGCAGGCTCGCCGTAACTAAGGCTATGTCTACGTTTTCTGCCTTGATCTCGAAAAATTTTCCTTCCAAATATATCCGCACTTTTAGACTACAATTTGTATAACTAGGGGAATTATCGACACTGAATTAAAAGAATTATCGACTCTTCCGAATCGTCTGAAAAGACTTCATCAATTCTTTTTCCATTTGCGCGATCTTCTGTTGATCCCCAGAATGTGTATAACAAAGCATCATCAACAAACCCGAAGGGGTATTGATCACCGTATTAAATTCATGTGAAGTCGCATTGGGTAAAATTTGAACTTTGGAATAATTCAAATGATTTTCTCCAAAATTTGTGGTAAATGGAACGGATCGGACGACCCCTTCAGGAGCTTGTGTATTACTATTGTTATAAGACATCGCAATCTCTTTGGGTAATACTTTGGACATAATGGTGATCTGCGCATCAAAGGTTTTACTCGTTATAAACGTAGTTGCGCTTTCAGCTGATTGTACGATCACCTCCGATGCATCAAAGCTTATTGGAGGAATAAACTCCAATGCGCCATTGCCGATCGCAACATATTTTGGACGGGAACGGCTATTGAATTTTGAGCAATTACGTCAATGCTAATCCCGAACGATATCAGGATCGAAAATAAAATGGGTACCAAGATTTCATTTTAATAAATAATTTGGGGTTATTTAATAAATATAATAGGCAAGAAATGTCGCCTGTATAAAAACGAAAACAAATCTAATTTGTAAAAACCAACTACCGCACCACCCGCAAAGTCTTAAATGCATCAATCAACGACTTTTCTATTTTTTTAATCTTCTCTTCACTTCCAGAATGGGTATAACATAGCACCATCAATAATGCTTCCGGCGTATTGATCACGGTATTAAATTCATGAGAAGTCGCACCAGGTTTAAACTGTACTAATGAATAATGAAGCAGGCTTTTTCCAAACTTGGTATTGTAAGGTACTGACTTCACCACTCCCTCAGGTGCTTGCGTAGCGCTATTGTTATAAGAGGTAGCAATTTCTTCAGGCAAAACTTCAGACATAATCGTAATCTGAGCATCGTATCGCTCACTATTAATGAAAGTAGTGGCACTGGTTTCAGATTGAACTTTAATTTCTATGTCATCAAAATCAGATGGTGACTTAAATTCCAATTCCCCATTTCCGATCGTAATAAATTTATCAGCTACCTTTGTTGCTTGAGTAAAAGCTTGTGCGCTCAGATTGATTGAAAAAAAGTTTAAAACGATAATAAGGTGTAAAATTTTCATTTCGTAATTTCATTTAATGAATCAAAATATTTGGGGTTATAGATTTATAAATTATTATTTTCTTTCTCCTACCAATTTTACTTTTGGTCGATGATTGTGATTTCTTCCTAGTACTTGCATGAGTCTTTTTAATTTATCTTGATTTTCTTCCAGATAAAATGAGTTGAGTATATCATCTTTTTCTCGTTGATTGAGATGGAAAGTCATAGAGGCTTTTTCATCTTCATCCGTCGGTCGATAGAAAAAACGGATGACCTCAAACATGTCTTTTCCGAGGATATCATATATAAAACCGATATTGGTATCTTGTTCGAAATCTTGTAATTCCAATATTTGTCCGGCAATTCCTAATGGATTGAGCATGGTTTCAATCGCACCTTTTCTTCCATCCGGATCGAGGTCTTTTATCTTATCGATTCCACTGACTTGGACCAGCACTACCCCACTGGTATTTTCTTTAATCCACTCTTTAAAGACGTGAATAAATCGGGTAGCAGAAACAATTCCATAGTTGTCGCGGAATCCAGCATCCATGACTTCTAGCTCAGGTGTACTTGGTAAGTGGACATTTGGAAGTATATAAGGATAGGTCGCGTTCATTCTCAATGCAGAGGTGAACAATAAATTCTCTGCCTTTTGTTTTCTGAAAAAATATCCAAAATCAACGGCATCAATTTCCACTGCATTTCTATAATCCACACCAATCGGTGCAATGGTCATATACGAAACACCATGAGGAGAAATAATCATTCTGCGACCATCATTTACAATGGAAGGCGTGATGAACATCATGGGAATAATGGCATCTTCTTCTGGTTTTTTATAGTCCTTAATGTATTTCGGCCATATATTGTTGGTGTTTTCGTTGAATTGTTTCTCAAAAATATATCCTCTGTCTTTTTTGTATTTAAACCCATCCAATTCGAAATTGGTACGTGGCATAAAGAGGTCATTGGAAACGATGGTGAAGGTCAAAGAATTCAACAAGTCTTTGGAGACGATGTCGATGTATTTTTTGTCATAAATATTGATGGGTTCACCCAACGCTTTTCTTCTACATAATTCTCTAAAGTAAGCTGCCCCCATGAGACCACCCGATGCTCCTGTAATCAATGCAGTATGCTCCATCAATCCTCCATTCATAATACTATCTGCTTGTTGCATGACTTGCATACTCCAAACAGTTGCTTTCATCCCACCACCACTCACACAAAAGATGACCATTTTTGGTTTTTCAGAATTTCCTCCTGAAACTTGGTTACTCCAATTGTCGAGAATTTTCTCAGTCTGTTTTTTATCTTCATTTATATTCGTGGATTGACAAACTTTCTGCAATTCTTCATAATTGTAAACCGCAGGCGGAACGGTGTAATCCAATCCATATCCACGATTTTTATGATTAAACATTTCATAACCAGTAATCCAATTTATTCCAAATAACAATGCTAATACAACTGGTATTCTCCATTTGGAAAACCAATAAGTGATGGCACCAATTAAAGAAATGAAGACACTAAACAAAATAAACATACTGGCTGCAGCAGGAATCCTGAAATATGAAAAGTCTATCAAATATCCTAATGCCACCAATGTTACCAATGCAAAAAGTTGAGCGATCAATGCATTCACATGATTTTGCTTGAAAACACTCATCAATATCGAAGTATCATAATGGGCGACACTACGGGTTAGTCTTGGTTTGAAAAATTCACTGATATAGGTATCCACTCTCCATTTGAATTCATTCATTTTGACTCTTTCTACATCCATTCCTCGTCGACCTGGAGATATCGTCTTTATGGTGTTAGGTGGCCGTTTTCCTCTCAATTTCAAATACCCCATCACATCCTTATTCGTTAGCTGAAAATAAATACCCGTGATAAAAATCATCAAACTCAATCCACCCAAGAAACCCATGATATTTTTAAATATTGTAATGGCGTTCCAATATTCATAGTACCATTGATAGTGAATAGAGTATCCAATATAACAGCTAATAAAGATTAGCGGAATAACAGCGTTATTCAAACAAAATTTTGTAAATGGTCGACCAAGGGACGCCAGAAAGGGAAAATGATAGGCTTCTAGTAAGTATGTTGTTAAATTCCAGGTGATCATAAAACTACCAAACCCGAATCCTAAAAAGAAGAAACTCCAAAAATTGACTTGTCCTAAATATTCTGGAGCAAGGAAAAGAAATTTGATACCGAATAAAGCGCCAATTTTACCAGTCATCAAAAGTGCCAAAAATATCCAGGAAAAAATAAATACGAGGTTGTTCCGCGAATGCAGGATCACCAATTGAATAGGGAAAGAATAGAATATGTCATTAATCCATTTTTTCATCTTTCTTTTCTAGCTTGATCACACGGACCGTTTCGATTTTTGTATCACTAACTAGTTCCAACATAAATTTGTATCCATCAATTTCCAACTCAGCACCTTTGCCGGGTATACTTTGTTCTTCATTGATGATATAACCAGATAATGTTTCGTAATCTCCTGTCGGAAATTCTAGTTGCTCATATTTTTCATTTAAATAATCTATTTCCAGTCGACCTGAAAAAAGGAATTCGTTTTCATTGATTACGGTTTCAATGTGCTCTTCATAATCGTGTTCATCTTCTATCTCTCCAAATATTTCTTCCAGAATATCTTCCAATGTGATGATGCCAGCCGTACCACCATATTCATCCACTACCAATCCGATATTGGTTCTTTCTTTAATGAATTTGTTCATCATGACTCTTGCCCTCATACTTTCTGGTACAAAAGGAATATCCAACATGATGTTTTTGATCGACTTCGGATTTTTCAACATCTGCTGATGATGTACATACCCTACTACATTGTCGATATCATTGTCAATCACAATCAAACGGGAATGATTCGATTCTTGAAAGATAGTAGAGAGATCTTCAATACTGTCGTTGATATCCACGCATGCAATTTCTGTACGTGGAATCATTGTTGTCCTCAGCTTACTATTTTTTAGTTGCAATGCTTTTTGAAACAATTCTTTATCAATCTCTTCATCTGCATCTTCTGATCTGGAACCTTCAATAAAATTTTGCAAATCCAATCTTGTAAAAGTTGGGTCAACCACTTCTGCAGTAGTTTTGAAAACATACTTCATCATCATCTCCGACATCTTAGTCATCGTCCAAGATGGAATGGCCAAAATGAATTTAAAAAACAATAATGGATAAGTCAGAAAGTACATTAAGTTATTGGCAAACAATCTAAATAATGTTTTCGGTAAAAATTCCCCAAAAATCAAAACCACAATTGTCACGATGATCGTGTTGACAAATAACAATAAGCCTCCATCAATAAATTGTGTCAGATATGGGTCGAGTAACTTCCCCATCAAAATCGTAAAAACGACCAATGCAATATTATTCCCAACCAACATAGTCGCTAAGAACTTGGCAGGATTTTCATAAAAATTGGCCATCGCTACTCCTCTTCTTCCGCCTTTTTTTCGCTTCAATTCAATATTCAATTTATTTGCAGAAATATAGGCGATTTCCGTTCCTGAGAACAAAGCAGATAGAATTAACGATAAAATGATAAAAGTGATTAACATTTATGCTGATATTGAGTTGGTAAAAATTGTCGTAACTAATTGATTGATAAGGATTAAAGGTTAAAATGATTGAATGAATATATTAACCTTATACGTAATACAAAAAAGACTCCAAATACGTTGCTTTTCCGTTGTCCGTCGGTGAGCTTCGCCACCTTATCCGTTTTCCGTTGACGACCGACCGCAGGGAGTACGTACTGACGACGATCGGGCGTCAACGGACAACGGAAAGCCTGTCTGGCAGTTCGCCAGAACAGACAGGCATGCGAAGCAACGCGAGCGGAAAACGGAAAACGGAAAACGGAACCTCATTCAAAATCCTTCGCCATATCCTTCATTTCAAATTGCGCATCAACTGATTTGATTTTCCAGTGTGTAAATTCTTCATTCGCTTCAAATCCAAATCCATTGATTACTTCGTCCCCTTTATAGATAGTAACGAAACGATTGGTATGTACGATCCGTTTTTTTTCATTCCAAATTAATTCTTCAGTCTCCAATCGCTCTCCTTGTTCACTCCACCAAACAACACTATCCCGTACTACGATTTCTCCCTTCTTTTCTCTTCTGATCGCAAATTTCGAAGTCAGATGACTTTGTGCTTTATTCGATCTTTCTCCAAAGAAAACAACATCTATGCCTTCTGGAAATCGTTCATGTGGATCTTCTCTTGTCAAATATCGCTTCATGAGTGGTGACTCAATTTTCACCTTTATAAATGCAGAATCAGAATAAATGATTTCTACTTCGTTCGCAATTTCGATAGAGACATCATCTTTGTTGATGAATTTATTGACCTCTTCCAAATCATTTTCACAAGAGAAAAAAAGAAGTGTGATACCCAATAATAAAATAAGGTCTCTCATTTATTTAACGATCGTTATAGAACCTTCATACAAAATAATTTCGCTATCGATGAATTCCACTTGTACATAAAAAGAATACACTTCTGGGTTGACAGGTTCTCCTTTAAAGGTGCCGTCCCAACCTGCGGATGGCATACTCAATGGGATATCGGAAGCACTAAAAACATGCTCTCCCCATCGACTAAATATATCCATCTTCACGATACGGGAAGCAGCAGGACCAGAAAAAATCGTCCAGAAATCATTGAAGCCATCTCCATTTGGTGAAAAGACGTTTGGGATATAAATCGGTCTTTCTTTATTGACAAATATGGTAATTTCATCTTCAGCCGTACACCCATCTTCATCCAATATCATTACCGTGTAAGTCGTGTTGTTAAATGGGATTGCAGTAGGATCTGGACACGAATCACAATCCAATGTCTCGGCAGGATCCCAGAAAAAATCTACTGGTCTAAAAGGTGGACTGGTAATCGTATTGATATCCGCTTCAAATCCAAGATCAACTGTCTGGTCAGGTCCTGCATTGACAATCAATTCATCTGGTTGAGAAACCGTAACCAACAAAGTATCAAAACAACCTAAATCATCTTGCACTACAAAACTTAAATCTTCGGCTGGCAAATTCACAAACATAGGATCATCCTGAAAGGTAATTCCATCCACACTATATTGATAATCTGGTGTTCCTCCATTTCCAGCAACAGTTACAACACCCGTTGAATCTCCAAAACAAATTACATCTACAATATCTAACACTCCTAACCCGAGTTCTGGTGGCTGCGTAATAGTAAGACCTGAAGTTTCTGGACAACCATTCGCATCCGTGACGGTAACGAAGTAAGTTCCTATTGGTAATCCCATTGCGGTAGAATCAATTTGTCCATCACTCCATTCGTAAGTATATCCACCTACCCCTCCAGAACCAATTGCAGTTGCCATCCCATCTGATAATCCGAAGCAACTTACATTCACGACATCCGCATCTACATCCACCGGTGCAGGAGGTATGACGAATACCGTTGTATCTCCAAGACATCCATCTGCATCTACGAATGTGATATCAAACATGGTCGTATTCAATCCGTCCATCAAATTATTATTGACAAATCCATTTCCATCATTCCAATCAACCATATAAGGACCGACCCCATTTTCGACAACGACTTCGACTTGTCCATCAAATGTATCATCACAAGAAGGTGGTGTAACTACTGGCATTCCAGCATCTAATTCTAGCACCAATTCATTGACTAAAACATCAACTGTGTAATCGCAATTATTGCCATCTAAAACACCAACCGTATAAGTTCCATTAGGTAATCCTGTCAATGTATTGTTGGAAGTAAACCCGGTTCCAAAATCATATTGGTAAGGGAAAGTTCCACCAGTCACAAACATGGTAATTCCTCCATCCATTCCACCACCACAAGATGGCATTTGAACAATGGGTTCTATCGCAATCGGTGGAGGTGCATCTATTACAAAATCAAATACTTCTTCACAAGTTGCTTCATTGGTGATGGTCACTTCATAAGAACCACCCGCCAGATTACTCAAATCTTCTGTCGTTTGACCGCCATCCCAGTTGATAGTTTCAATTGATACATTGGAACTAATATTCAAATCAATCGAACCATTTAAGGATTCCGCACAAAGGACATCTGTGATTACAGCATTGGTGCCAATTTGGTTGTCGGTATCACAACAAGGATCCACGATAATTTCTCCAACATCATACACTACACATCCCAAATCACTTTCTACTTGCAATACAATACCTTTGGTTCCTGGTGAAGACCATTGTACGGTATGTGGGCCTTGCCCTGAGGCAGTGGCTGGTGTTGCATCCGCTCCAAAATCCCATTCCCATCCAGTTAAATTACCGAGTGCGAAAATGGAAGCATCATTGAAAGTGACCATTTCGCCATAACAAATTTCATTGTCAGAAATACTGATATCAAACTCCGCAGTTGGTCCTAAAAAAGTACCCGTCCCACCCCACTCGATTTCGAATCCATTTCCAGTTCCTGTAAAATTATTGATGGCCAATGCATAAGCAGTCCCTGCTGTCATTTGAAGTGGTGCCAAAAAACTATTTTGACTTGGATCATCACAACTCGCGGGTTCACTAATATCCGTCTCTCCATCCGACAATCCAGTAGGCCCCATGCAAGGGCTTGGAAAAACGTTGGCACCTGAAGCCATACAACGCAACCAAATTTTACCTGCGCAACTATTAACTCCATTTGGTAATTCATAAACTACAAAATCCAAATCATCAGATGGATTGGTAGGTGATAAAGTAAATGTCAAAGTACCAGGATCTTCGCAAATCCAACTAAACCAAGATGAATTAGATTCTGAATTCCCACCGAATCCTCCTAGACAAGTTCCTGTTAATTCATCCGGATCATTTCCAGCGCCTACAATTTGTTGTAAAACGAAAGGATCTTTATTACAAAGGACGGAGGAAGTCGGACAATCACTACCTGGATTTACGGGTGGAAAATAATTATTCAAACATAATTGAAATGTTCCTTCATTCCCATTGAAACCTTGAACTCTGATCAAGTAAGTTACGCCAACTTGCAAACCACCTTTATACAATTCTACAATATCATTGTTAGGAATATTATCAGATTCACACTCTAGTTCATTGATGACACCCCCACAATTATTACTATACAAAGCGACTTCTGGAATCAATAAAGTTCCACCACCACCAGCACCTGATGCTCCATTGACAGTAATTGTTACATCTGTTGCAATTGCCGTAAATGTAAACCACACATCGTTGGCTGCGTTGCTCCAACAAGTTGCTGCCCCGTAGCCGGAAGGGGTCGCATCGTTGTTGTTGTACTCTCCGAAATCGGAACAGAAATTAGTGATGTCGACAATATTGATTGGATTTTCACACATATCATTAGCAGGTTGTGCGATTAAGCTACCTGATAAACAAACAGATATGAAAATAAAAATGGTTTTTAGTATAGAATTCATCATCCAACAAAGTATTAGTTGTATCTATTTTAACGTTGTAAATTTACTATAAAGTACAGGTTTACGATAACAATCGCGACATTTTGAATGTTTCTTATGTTTTAAGAACTTCAATTGAAATGGTTTACTTGAAATAGTAGTACTTTTATATAGACTTCAATAAATATTTAGATGAAAAAGTACATTCCTAATATCATTACACTAATCAATCTGTTTTCAGGTTGTTGTGCATTGGTGAGTGTCTTTTCTCATCAATATATGACAGCAATCATGTTTATATTTATTGGAATTTTTGCGGATGTGTTGGATGGTTTGATAGCAAGGTCATTGGGTATCAATTCTCCTTTAGGAAAAGAATTGGATTCGTTTGCAGATATGGTTTCATTTGGGATTGTTCCTGGAGCGATTTTGTATAATTTATTGGCACAGAATTTTACGCCGAATGAATTTCCACAGTTAATTCCTGCTGCGACTCCTGCTTTTTTAGTGACTGTTTTTGCGGGGCTTCGATTAGCAAAATTTAATTTAGATACCCGACAAAGTGACAACTTCATTGGACTCCCTACTCCATCTTGTACTGTTTTCATTGCTGGTCTATTGATGATTTTTCATTACGACTCTTTTGGTCTGAGTGATTTTGTAACCAGTCCTTATTTTTTATATCCTGTTATCCTTTTACTTTCATTTTTATTGGTGGCAGAATTACCGATGTTTAGTTTGAAATTTAAAGGGATGAAATGGAAAGGGAATGAAATCAGAATCGTATTCATCCTTCTTGGTTTAGGATTATTATTTATTATTAAAGAGGCTTCTTTTTCGATAATTATTTCCTTGTACATTATATTTGCGATCATTAAAAATTTCTTCAACAAATCCGCCGTTTAATTATGAAGTTCATCGCCGAAATAGATATCATGCCTCACAAAGAATTGTTGGACCCTCAAGGAAAAACAGTTGCAAAAAATATGGTACATCTTGATTTGACTGGTGTAGAGGATGTCAGAATTGGTAAGCATGTTTCGATGACCATTGATGCCAATAGTGAGCAAGATGCAAAAGACAAAGTGGATGTTGCTTGTAAGAAATTATTAGCCAATGTAATTATGGAAACTTACAGCTATGAACTAAAAGCTATCGGGTAATATAATACCATGCTTCAATGTCATTGAAATAAGACCTATGTATTAATAATAATTTGCCTTATTTCACCCATAGCCCCTCAAGGGGAATATCGAAAAATGGCAACAACATATTTCCTATTTTAATTACATTGGTCTACGCGGTAGAATGTTATACTCTAAGCCGATTTCCTAAAATTTATTCTGCCTTCTCATAATTTATATGGTATATGCTTTACCTTGTTCCAACGCCAATTGGCAACCTTTCTGACATGACTTACCGAGCGGTGGATATTCTTAAAGAAGTCGATCTTATTCTAGCAGAAGACACACGTACTTCCAAAAAATTGTTGAATCATTATGATATCAACACACCCCTTCGCTCGCATCACATCCATAATGAGCATGGTACCGTCTCCAAAATTGTTGATGAATTAAAAAGTGGACAAACCATTGCTTTGATTTCGGACGCAGGCACACCAGCCATTTCTGATCCTGGTTTTTTATTGGTACGAGCATGTGTTCAAAATGACATTCAAGTTCGGTGCCTTCCTGGCGCGACTGCTTTTGTTCCAGCTATCGTACATTCAGGAATTCCTTGCAATCAATTTCATTATGAAGGTTTTTTACCGCATAAAAAAGGACGTCAAACCAGATTGATTTATTTGGCGGAATTAACTTGTCCTTTCATTATTTATGAGTCTCCACATCGACTGGTGAAAGCATTGAAACAATTAGCTGAATTTTGTGGAGCGGAACGTGTCGCATCTGTTAGTAGAGAGCTGACCAAATTGCATGAAGAGGTTAAGACTGCTACTTTGAATGAGCTGATCGACTATTTTGATACAGAGAAAAAAGTAAAAGGGGAATTGGTTGTTGTGGTTGCGGGAAAGTAGTTTGTAACCTGTTTCAATTTAATTGAGGAAATTGATTTCTCTTAATGAGTCGAGCTATCAATAATGGAAGCTAGGGGTTTAAAAGCCCATGAAATGGGTTTTCCTTTTTCATAATTTAATAAGAGTACTTGATTGTCTGCTCTTCCATCTTCAAGTCCAGTTGCTAAAAAAACAATCCCTTCATTTGTCTGATATTCAAATTGATTGACTTTACTGCCAATATCTCCTCCTATCAAATAGACTTCAATTCCTTTTTGTTCCAAATTTTCGAGTTCAGGATATACCACTTTGTAAAAATTATTTCTCATCAAACAATAAAAACAATCTCCGACCATGCCATTAGTTATCGCATGTGTTTTGTTATCAAGTACTGGATGATCCGGCATCCAAATCAATTTATGATGTAGAATGATTAGTTGATCTCCTTTAGATAAATTGTTGATTGTTTTATGAAATAGTTGAAGTTGTTTCCCTGAGATATTGCAAGCATCTAGTTGTGTATCTAACACTAAAAAAGTAACTTTTCCTTGATTGTAAGCATAAAAAGTAGGTCTATTAGTAATAGTGGATACTGATTCGGGATGATCTCGATAATCATGATTGCCCATCGCCCACAATGTACTCGGAGAACGGAGGTTGAAAACTTTATCAAGGTAGTCCAACTGCGCTTTATCTTTTGTACTTTCCAAAACCAAATCACCGCCTAACAATATAGCATCGTATTTTTCGTAAGGAATTTTTTCGACGGTTTCAAGTACCCTCCTTCTATCATTTGATTCTGCCTGACGGGTATGGCCGATTGCCAAAAAAGAAACGCTTTCACTTTGTTGGCAACTATTTAAAATTGTCAATAAAATGAAAGCGCGTGTAAAATGGAGGAACCACTTCATTTTTATTTATATGTGCAATGGTCGGTTATCAGTAGCCGCCAATGCTGCTTCTTTAGTCGCCTCTGTGTAAGTTGGATGTGCATGACTCATTCGCGAAAGATCTTCTGCGGATGCTCTGTACTCCATTGCTACTACTCCTTCCGCAATCATATCTGCGGCACGTGGTCCAACAATATGCATTCCTAATATTTCATCTGTTTCTTTGTGTGCCAAAATTTTGACCATTCCTTCTGTATCGGTACTTGCACGTGCACGACCTAACGCTTTGAATGGAAATTTTCCTGATTTGTATGGGACACCAGCGTCTATAAGTTGCTGTTCTGTTTGCCCGACACTTGCTACCTCTGGCCACGTGTATACCACACCTGGAATCAAATTGTAATCGATGTGCGGTTTTTGACCTGCTATGAATTCGGCTACCAAAACTCCTTCCTCCTCAGCTTTGTGAGCAAGCATAGCTCCTTTAATGACATCACCTATGGCGAAAATTCCTGGTACTTTTGTTTCTAAATGGTCGTTCACCACAATTCTTCCACGATCATCTTTTTCAATTCCTACATTTTCCAAACCTAAGTTATCGGTGTAAGGTCTACGTCCGATTGCAATTAAACAGTAGTCTGCATCTAATGTAAAAGTGTCTTCTGAATCTCTTTTTTGGACACCCACTTTCACTCCTTTTGCAGTCGCTTCTACTGTTGTTACTTTATGTTTTAAGTGGAATTTCATTCCCAATTTTTTCAAAGCTCGCTTTAATTCTTTACCACAATCTTTATCCATAGTAGCGATAATGCTATCCATAAATTCAACTACTTCAATTTCAGTTCCTAACCTTGCATATACGGACCCTAATTCTAATCCAATAACACCACCACCAATGATTACCATTCGCTTTGGTACTTTGTCGATATTGAGTGCTTCTGTTGAAGTGATAACTCTTTTTTTGTCATAGTTGAATGCATCTGGAGTTACTGGTTTAGATCCGGTAGCAATGATCGTTTTGGTTGTTTCAATTTCTTCTTTGCTGCCGTCATTTTTTGCGATACTTATTTTGTTGGCATTTACAAAAGAACCGTGACCATGAAAAACAGTAATTTTATTTTTTTTCATCAAATAATCAATACCACCAGTAGTTTGTGAAACCACTTCATTTTTCCGCTTGATCATTTGGGGCATATCTACTTTGAGTTTGTCCAGTTTTATTCCATGCATTTCAAACTTCTCATGAGCGTTATGGTAATGCTCTGAAGAATCCAACAATGCTTTTGAGGGAATACAGCCTACATTTAAACAGGTACCACCTAGCACACTATAACGTTCAATGATTGCTGTTTTCATTCCCAGTTGAGCGGCTCTGATTGCTGCAACATAACCTCCAGGTCCTGAACCAATTACTGTAACATCAAATTTTTCCATCGGTCAAACTTACTTTTATTATTTAATCATTAATAACCGCGAATATCAATCGGTTTTATTATTGTTGTTGTTATTATTGTTATCCTTATTTGGATTATCTCCTTTTCTATTGCCCTTCTTTTTGTTGTTCCACTTTCTTCGTTTATTTTTATTTCCAGATGGTTTGTCTCCAGGCTTTTTGGGAGCTCCAGATTTAGGTGGTGATTGATCTACTTTTTGTTTTGGTCCACCTGCATCTGTTTTGTTATTATCTGATTTTGAATTCTTATTTTTAGGTACTGGTTTTTTTCCTTTCCCATTTTTCTGACTGTCAGTTCTCGGTTTTCTTTTTTTCTTTTTACGTCTTCTTCTTTCTTCTGGTGGCAATTCAACGACATCATTTACGCTATCGTAATCAAGTTTTTCTTCTGGAACCAAAGTAGATACATCTATTAATTCAGCAGGCTTAATTCCTTTTTTATTCATCGCAATAATTTCTTTTACACGACTGATATGCAAAGCTTGAATTTTATTTCTACCATTACGGGTAGGATGAATATAGTAAATGATTTGTTTGAAAATATCCGTTTTGATTTGAGTTGCGGTGACATTTTCCAATTCTAATTTTTCAGAACGTTTTGGAAATGCTTCTAATGCATCCATATAACTATCCAACTCATAATTCAGACAACACTTCAAGCGACCACATTGACCGGAAAGTTTAGATTGATTGATTGCTAAATTCTGATACCTTGCAGCTGTTGTTGATACTGACTTAAATTCGGACAACCAAGTAGAGCAACATAATTCACGACCACAAGAGCCGATTCCACCGATTCTTGCGGATTCTTGCCTTGCACCAATTTGGCGCATCTCGATTTTTACTTTAAAATCTTTGGCAAAGTGACGAATCAATTCTCTAAAATCGATTCTTCCTTCTGCGGTGTAGTAGAATGTTGCTTTTCTTTTATCCCCTTGATATTCTACGTCTCCGATTTTCATTTCCAGGCCAAGTGTACGTGCAATAATTCTTGCTTGCTTCATAGTACTCTTTTCCTTTGCTCTAGCTTCGGATAATTTTTCCATATCACGATGATTCGCTCTTCTGATCACCTTTCCAAAGATTGTATCCTTTTTTATTTTCTTTTTACGCATTTGCAAACGGACCAATTCACCGGAAAGGGTTACGACACCAATGTCATAACCAGTTCCTGATTCTACTACGACATTATCTCCGGTAATTACTTTTTGATAGTCATGATTTTTGTAAAAATCTTTTCTTGAGCCATTTTTAAAACTGACTTCCACCATATTGAAAGCGCCTGGATCTTGAATATCCAAAGTAGTCAACCAGTCAAACGTATTTAGTCTGTTACATCCACCGGAGCAAGATCCATTGCATCCTCCTGGTTTAGAATCACTACCTTTTCCACAACTTGTGCATCCCATTTTCTAAAATTTATGTATTAATTAAACAGCCGCTAATTTTGTTTTATTTTTCAAAATTGCATTCATCTGAATGGAAGCATCTAAAAAGAGAATTTTTGGATTGGCGTTTCTGAGGATAGCATATCCCACCTCATTCAGCAACTTAGTAATTTGATCAATGTGAGCAAATTCGATAATATTCGTCAATTTCAAGGCAATTTGATAATCGTCTTTGTTGAGTCGAACTTTATCTGATCCAGTCATTTTGATGACCATTAATTCTCTTAAAAAATGGAGTGCATATTGGATAAAATACTTTTGATTTTCTCTTCCAATTCCTGCAATTTTTTCAACCCACGATACCATGTGGACTCCATTTCCTTTGTATACTTTCCGCATCCATTCGAGGAATAAAGCGGCATTATCATTTTCTATATTGTCGGCAAGTGCGAGTGCTTGATTGTAATCACCATTGGCAATAAAACTAATGGCTGCAGCTTTTTCACTTGCTATTTCTTTATTATCAATTAAAGCGTTTTTGATTTCTTCTTCTGACAATGGGCTTGCTTTGACCACTTGACATCTGGATAAGATGGTGTTCAAAATTTGCTGTGTATTTTCTGTTATCAAAAAGAAAAAAGTATTCTCTGGTGGTTCTTCAATTAATTTCAACAATCTGTTTCCTTCTTTACCCAGATATTCGGGCAACCAAATGACACAGATTTTGTATTTATTTTGAAATGCTTTTAGGCTCAGTTTTTTTATAATATTGAGACATTCATCCTTGGTGATATTCCCTTGCTTATTCGCAGCTCCTATCAAAGCCAACCAATCATTCACATCCATATACGGATTCGTGAGGATTGCGTTTCTCCAATCACCTAAATATTGATCACTAACTTTGGATTCTTTGGTAGAAATAAATGGAAAGGTAAAATGGATATCAGGATGAATAAGCTTGGATACTTTGGAACAGCTCGTGCAAACATCACATGCATCTCCATCTTTTCGATCATCACAAAACAAATATTGAATAGCAGCAAGCACTAAGGACAACTTCCCCGAACCTTGGGGACCGTGCACCAACGTCGCATGAGGTAGTCGGTCATTATCCACCAGATTTCTGAGAATTTCTATTGTTTGTTCTTGTCCAATTACTGCTTTGAATGTCACGATTGCTCGGCTTTATTATTCAAAGGAGACTTCATAAGAAAGGAAATTATTGAACCTGATTTAGAATTTGATTATCAAGTGGTCCAACATTGGAAGGAAAAGAATCGATTAAATGTCCTGATTCGTTTATTAAAAATTTGTGGAAATTCCATTTTACTTCATTATCAGCAACACCATTTAAACTTTTCTGAGTTAACCATTGGTAAATGGGATGTTGGTCGTCTCCTTTCGCTGAAATTTTTTCTGTTAATGGAAAATTCACTCCATATTTTAATTCACAAAACTGTTGTATTTCTTGATTCGAACCAGGTTCTTGTCCTCCAAAATTATTTGCAGGGCATCCTACAATCACTAAGTTTTCCTTTGCGTGATCATGTAGCTCTTGCAATTGTTGATACTGACTGGTAAACCCGCATTCAGATGCAGTATTTACAATCAGTATTTTCTTTCCTTCGAATTGGGCAAAATCTATCGTTTCGCCACCAATTCCTTTTATTTTAAAATGATGAATTGAAGTCATCCTTACAATTTGAGTAAAAATACATATTTTATTCGTTAAATATCGTCTTCAATTTCTAATATTTGACTGAGTCTATTTAATTATTTTTAATTGTATAAGATATTGATAGACAACAATATTTAGCCTACTTTGTTAATAAGTAACAAGTAAAACAAATAAAGACTTCTATGAAAATTGCTGTATTTAGGAAAGCTCATTTCAATGCTGCGCATCGACTGTACAACAAAAACTGGTCAGATGATAAAAATGATGCTGTTTTTGGGCTTTGTAATAACCCAAATTATCATGGCCACAACTATGACTTGGAGGTAAAAGTTATTGGAGAAGTGGATCCAGAAACTGGATATTTGATCGATTTGAAATATTTGAAAGACCTGATCAAGACGCATATTGAGGACCGTTTTGATCACAAAAATTTGAATCTGGATACAGAAGAATTCAAGGAATTAAATCCAACTGCCGAAAATATATGTTTTGTAATATGGAAAATATTGAGAGCTGAGTTAGCATCAAAATTTGAGTTGGTCGTACGACTTTATGAAACTCCTAGAAATTATGTGGAGTATCCTGCATAATCTAAAAATAGATCTGTAACTAAACATTTTAAAAACTAAAAAACCCGTTTCAACTTCTAGTTGAAACGGGTTTTTTTAGTTTAAACACAATTGACTATTGCTTGAATACTCTTTTAGACCCGATGTTGTTTCCGTTGGCATCATTCAATAAAACCATATAAACACCAGCAGGTAAATCACTAATCGAATAAGTTGCATTCTCTTGGGCTATATATTGTTTTAAGGGCGTTCCTATAATGTTATGGATAATAACATTTTGCACACCTATTACGTTTGTCAATGTAAAATGATCCGTCGTTGGATTTGGAAATAACTTGATATCTTTCAATTCTACTTCATCAACATTTACCCCGATACAATTTCCTGATTCAAATTCATACATCGCATCCACAACGATATCTGCATTATTTGTTTCATACACTTTAATTTGCACCACTAAATCTCTGTTATCCGGATCGTTGAAGGTAGCATGCAATTCAAAAGGTCCTTCAGCTCCAGGATCTAGTGTAAAAACCTGTGTACTTACTGACGGGATATAACATAGATTGGGATCACAAAACCAAGTTTGGTCGTTATTGCAGTTGTCCAAGACGGTACGTTCCCAAGTATACTCTTTTACTACATTAGAGGTATTTTTAACCTTTGCTTTTCCAACTATTTCGGTGCCACTGACCACTTCCCATTCTACAATAGGATTTGGAGTAACTTCTAGTTGAGCAGAAATTGTATATGAAAAGAACAAGAGTGCAAATAGTAAAAAATTCTTCATAAGAGTAGTTGTTTTAATTTATTATGTAAATATACTGATTTCACTAAATAATGACACTTTTTAAATGTAAAACCCCTAACCATTTGTCATGCAAAAGCAAAATATTATGTCGCTTAGGTTACAGAATCTTTAATTACATTTCAGAAAATACAATAAAGACAATTTATGAATTTGTCAAGTGCTTATACCATCATTTAATTCATTAAATTTGGTTTACAATTGATTAACTACATTAACTAATATATCTCTAATTATGAAAAGAATATTTACACTTTTACTGGCTTGCACTTTTGCCTTTTCTCTAAGTGCTCAAATGCCTGATGGGACTGTTGTTCCTGATTTTACCACTACAGATCTTAATGGAAACACATTTAATCTTTACGAACAACTTGATGCTGGTAAAACAGTAATTGTTGATGTATTTGCAGTTTGGTGTGGACCATGTTGGAGTTATCACCAAACACACGCGCTGGAAGACATTTATTGCCGTTTTGGAGAGGACGAAGATGTCGTTGTTATAGGAATTGAAGGAGATAGCAGCACACCAGCAAGTACCATCTCAGGTGGAGGCAGCTCTATTGGTGATTGGACAGACGGTGTTTCTTACCATGTAGCAGATGATGCTTCTGTAGCTTCATTGTTAGAAATTTCTTATTACCCAACTGTCTACAAAATCTGCCCAACGGATAAGACAATTTATGAAGTTGGTGCGATGGCTGCGGCTGCTGCAACTGCTCAAATTTTTGACACATCCTGCAAAACTGCTAATGTTGCTAATGATGTTCAAAACATTGATTGCCATAGTGCAGCTCCAAGTTGTCAATTAAAAACTGAAATTATCAATCGTGGTGCAAATACTGCAAACAATGTAGTTGTAACTGCATTGGATGCGCAAGGAAATGAACTAGCATCCACAACAATTGATGAGGTAGCAAGCTTCGAAGTTGTTGATGTAATTGTTGGAAGTGATAGTTTCGACCAAGATGAAGACGTTACTTTTACAGTAAGCTATCCGGAAGACGAAGTGGCTAGTAATAATTCTGTTGTTCGTACCATCCAACCAGTTCCATCGGTTACAGATAATTACCTAACATTTGAATTAATTACTGACGACTATGGCCCTGAGACTTATTGGGAATTCAGAAATGGAAATGGTGAGGTACTTGCAAGTGGTGGAAATGAAGATGTTGGTCCTAACGGTGGAGGAATAGGAGAAATCGCAGGGGGACCAGGTGCTTATGGAAATGGTGAAACTATTGTTGTAGATATCGTTGCTCCAATGTCTGATTGTTATGAATTATTAGTCGTAGATGCTTTTGGTGATGGAATCTGCTGCAGCTATGGAAATGGATCTTACAAATTATCAGATTCTCAAGGAAATGTAATCTTTAGTGGTGGATCATTTGCTGCTTATCAAAGTGAAAACTTCTTAGCGGATGTAGGTGTATCAACGAATGAAGCTCCTGTTGCTAATTCAATGAAAGTTTTTCCTAATCCTGTAGCAGATCAAATGACAGTGGAATTTGATTTGGAAGAAACTGAAAACATTGAAATTACAGTTTACAATGCGCTAGGTCAAGAAGTTCGTTCTTTAGGACAAACTACTTATACTGCTGGTACTCAAATTGTCAACATCAATGCTGCTGATTTTGAAACGGGTATGTACTTAGTTACACTTAGAGGAGCTGATTTTGCTACTTCAAGAAAATTCACAGTTTCTAAATAATTAGTATGTAGTTCTGAAAAAGATGGGTGCCGATTTTAATAATCAGCACTCATTTTTTGTTCATTGTACGTCAATGCAGTCTTTACAATCATATTCCTATTTCAATTTTTATTATATTTACTAATACTCATTAAAAAAAATTAACTTATATAATCATGAAAAGACATTACATTTTATTTTTAGCATTTGTATTTGCTCTTAATCTAAATGCACAAATGCCTGATGGTACTGTAGTCCCTGATTTTACTACTACCGACTTGGATGGCAACACACACAATTTATATGAATATCTAGAGCAAGGCAAAACAGTCATTCTTGATGTTTATGCTGTATGGTGTCCACCTTGTTGGAGCTATCACCAGACACACGCGTTGGAAGATGCGTATAAAGAATTTGGTCCTGAAGGTTCAGATAATTTAGTCATTATGGGAATTGAAGGAGATGCATCCACTTCAGTATCTTCTATATGGACAGGTGCTGGCAACTCTCTAGGTGATTGGACGGAAGGCATTTCTTATGTTATGGTTGACGATGCTTCTGTAGCCTCCTTGTTAGAAATTGGATACTACCCTACGATTTATAAAATTTGCCCAGTAGACAAAACAATTTATGAAATTGGTCAATTGTCTCTAGATGCTATCGCCAATCAAGTCTTTGATACTGACTGTATGCCTCCAGCAAATAATATTGATGTTGGTTTTGCAGGTATTGCAGACTCACCTGAATTATGTCCTGGTGAAAGCACTGATCTTTCTGTTGAAGTAATCAATCTTGGTTCAGAAACTGTACAACAATATAGCGTAAAAGTTTACAACCCTGCTGGTGACTTAGTTGCACAAGCACCATTTGTTGGAAATCATTACACTTATCAAAAGAAGACCGTTAATCTTGGTGCTTACACTGCTACTGGCAACGATGACTTAACTTATGTGATTGATTTAAACAACGATGAAGCAGATGTTAATAATACAAGAAACAAATCAATAAATTCTGCACCAACGGCTCAAGGAAACACGATAAATTTAGAATTAAAGACCGATTTTTACGGCTTTGAAACTTACTGGTATGTCACTGATGACAATGGAATGACAGTTGCTTCTGGTGGAAATGAGGTAGTTGGTCCTGATGGTGGAGGTGTCAATGTAGCTTCTTCTAGTGATCCTACTGCTTATGAAAACAATGAACTTTACAACATCGAAATAGAACTGCCAAGTAGTGATATTGCATGTTACGAATTCATAATTGTTGATGATAACAATGATGGTATTTGTTGTGGTGATGGATCGGGATATTATGAATTGACAGACAACTCTGGAAATGTTCTTTTAACTGGTGGACAATTTGAAATGGAAATGTCGGATCGTTTTGGTGCTGGTGCTCCGGTTGCAACAAGCAATGTTGAGCTGGTAAATACTTTGGCAGTATATCCAAATCCCGTTGTTGATAGATTGAATGTTGCTTTTGAAATGGACAAGACAAATGACATCGAAATTAGTATTATGAATATGCTAGGTCAACAAGTTCGTTCATTGGGAATGAATACATTTGCAGCAGGAGCTCAAGTTGTTGAATTAGATGTTAATAATCTTCAACCTGGAATTTATTTTGTTTCGTTACAAAATGAAAATGGTATCTCAACCAGAAAATTTACTGTCTCTAAGTAAATAGAATATTATATAAAATAAAACGTCTCGCTTTAGGTAGCGAGACGTTTTTTTTTGCTTTCCATTGTCCTCGTAAAGACAGGATTGTTTGCTACAATTTGTCATTCAACAAAAGTAATGCTACTTTAAAGCGTTGATACAAAATGAAAATAAACAACTCATAAATGCATATTGCCATTATCGGAAATGGGATTAGTGGTATCACCGCTGCACGTTTTCTACGTAAACTGACAGATCACCAAATTACTGTCATTTCTTCCGAATCCGACCACTTTTTTTCACGTACTGCGTTAATGTATGTTTACATGGGACATATGCGATACGAAGACGTCAAGCCTTATGAAGATTGGTTTTGGGAAAAAAATAGAATCGACCTTAAAAAAGGATATGTTGAAAAAGTAGACTTCAACTCTAAATCACTTCATTTTGCTGGTGGCGAACATTTGGTTTACGATAAATTAATTCTCGCTACCGGTTCTACTCCTAATAAATTTGGATGGCCGGGTCAGGATTTAGATGGGGTACACGGACTTTATTCGCTTCAGGATTTAGAAGCGATGGAAAAACACAGTGAAGGATTAAAACGTGCAGTAATTGTTGGTGGTGGATTGATTGGGATTGAAATGGCAGAGATGTTTCATTCCAGAAATATTCCTGTTACCTTTTTAGTTAGAGAAGATAGTTATTGGGGAGCTGTTTTACCTCCTGAAGAATCTGAAATGGTTCGTCGGCACATTGTAGAAAATCACATTGATCTTCGACTGGAAACTGAGCTAAAGGAAATCATAGACAATGGAAGTGGAAAATGTAATGCAGTCATCACCAATAAAGGAGAAAAAATTGCATGCGGTTTTGTTGGACTTACTGCAGGTGTTCATCCAAATATTAAATTTTTAAAAGAAACAGCTTTAGAAATTGATAAAGGAATCTTAGTCAATGATCATTTGGAAACCAATATCAAAGACGTATATGCTATCGGAGATTGTGCACGTATCCAAAATCCTCAACCTGGTCGTCGACCAATTGAAGCGATTTGGTACACCGGTCGAATGATGGGAGAAGTAGTTGCTTATAATATCTCTGGGAAAAAAGTAAAATATAATCCAGGCATCTGGTTTAATTCCGCTAAATTTTTCGATATTGAATATCAAGTCTATGGTGATTTACAAGCCAATCCACCAGAAAATCATCAAGCTATTTATTGGGAACATAAAGATGGACGAAAAAGTATCCGAATTGTTTATGATAAAAATACATCCACGATTTTAGGTTTCAATCTGATGGGTGTTCGGTATCGTCATGAAGTTTGCGAACAATGGGTGCACGAAAAAGCCAACATTGAAACGGTACTTCGAGATTTAAGTTTAGCCAATTTTGATCCTGAATTTTATAATGAGTACGAGCAAGATGTATTAGCTATTTATGAGAAACAAAGTGGTCAAAAAGTTCGATTAAATCACAAACGTAGTTTGACAAAGACGATTCAATTTTTGAGAAAGAAATTATCTGTATAAAAAACTGAGATGAGACAAATAAAATTAGTCGGTATTGCTATTTTCCTTTTTGCATTAGGTGTATTCCTTTTGTCTTCTTTTATGAGCCAGCACACGCTTACGGCTGATTTAATTACAGATCAAATCAATAATAATACGCATCAAAAAACTTTAATTACAAATGCGAAAGAGATTTTAGGTAAAACTTATACTACCAATGTTTCTTTTGTGGCTGCATTGAAAGAGGTGCTTGCTACTTCCAAAGCTGGATTGGCTGGCACCGATTCTAAGTTGGAAGATTGGCAAATCAACAATTATTTATTTGCACTCACAAAATATTCTTCCCCAGGTCCATTAAACGGAAGGTCTGGATTGGCGTTTTTCCTTAGCTTAATTTTGGGTTCAATAGGAGCTTTGATATATTTTCTTCCTGATCTGAAACTAATCCCTGGCATTAAAAACAATGGAATTTATCATAGCTCTGCAACACGAGGAATTTCAAAAGGAATTCGTTGGTTTATGTTGGTTGTGACTTTACTCGTTGTCTTATTCTATGCCATTACTCAATCTATGTTACTGACGATTGGAGTCATTGCCGTTTGTGCTATTATCGGATTTAGTATTTACAAATCCGAACAATCACATAACAATGTAGCTGCAAGATCTGCTGCTCCACTGAAAACTGGATTGATTGGATTGGTAACGGGAATTTTCTTGATTTCATTTTATGTGTTGCTTTATTTTCACCCTTACTATATTACCAACTGGGTGAAGATGTTGGATCCTGTAAGTGAAGCCTTGAGTGGTTATCCGGCGAGTCATTGGTTTGTTTATGGCTTTTTGTATTGTGTAGTGATGACGGTGATGGGCATACGAATGTTGATTAAATATCGTCACAATAAATATCAATTAATCCGTACGGTGTCTGTTATCTTTTTTCAATTAGCATTTGCATTCATCATTCCTGAAATTTTGGTTCGTTTTGAGCAACCATATATGGACTTGAAAAATATCTGGCCATTGGATTATGATTTCTTTACCAAAGACGAAATGAATAAGATGCTTGGTCAGGGTAGTAATTTTGCAATTGCTAGTTGGAGTACAAGTGTCGGCACCATTATGTTTATATGGGGAATTGTTTTGGTGCTTGTTGTAGTTCCATTATTAACTTACTTTTTCGGTAAACGATGGTACTGCTCGTGGGTTTGTGGTTGTGGTGGATTAGCGGAGACATTGGGTGATCCTTACCGTCAATTATCTGATAAAAGTTTACGTGCTTGGAAGATTGAAAGATATGTCATTCATGGAGTCATGGTCTTTGCAATTGTGATGACTGGAGTTGTATTATATCAATCAATTACTGGAAATGATCAATTACTATTCTTAAATGCATATTCTGTCAAAGGCTGGTATGGATTCATGATCGGTGCTATGTTTTCTGGTGTGGTCGGTACTGGTTTTTATCCGATTATGGGGAATCGAGTTTGGTGTCGTTTTGGTTGTCCGTTGACTGCTATGATGGGTTTGATTCAAAAGTACAAATCACGTTTTAGAATTACCGTGAATGGTGGGCAATGTATATCATGTGGAAATTGTTCTACCTATTGTGAGATGGGAATTGACGTACGTTCGTATGCGCAGCGTGGGCAGGATGTTGTTAGAGCTAGCTGTGTTGGATGTGGTGTTTGTTCTGCTGTTTGTCCTCGTGGCGTTTTGAAGTTGGAGAATAGTTCTGCAGATGTGGCGGAGCGAACTAGTCAGTTGCGGACGATTCATATTTCAGAGAATGAGGTTACTTTGCTTTCATAGGTTTTTAACACATAGAAACATAGAGATAGGACACTTTAAAAATCGTTCATCATTTCTTTGATGAACTTGTGTGTTTTTTTACTATCAAAAATGGTCTTTATTGGAAACTGTAATTTTTGAATCGCAATGGAATTATAATCTCCGGAAGAAGATTTTAGTATTAATTCGTATTTTCCTTTTACATTTTTATACTGCTCGATTACTTTTTTAGCTTGGTCAATAATCAAATACTCACTTACACCATGGTTTTGATAATCTTCGAATTTAATTCCGCGATCTCTTTTCGCAGTTCCTTTTGAGAGAATTTCGATTATTAAATCAGGTATTGGGAAAATAGTTTGATCCTTTTTAAATTTTTTAGTTTTTGATTTTTCAAAAAAAACGATATCTGGCTCGTAATCGTTTCTTGTAAATTGTATCAATATTTTTTCAATCCCAACGAATCCTAGATTTTTCTCAATAACATATGAATTCAAAATGGTATAAAGATTCCCACTTATCTCATTATGCATTTTCTTTAAAGAAGAATGAATGATGACTTCACCATTTATAAATTCTGCTTTTTCCTGCTCTGTTATATCATTGTAAAAGGCATTGCGTTTTTTACGCTCCTCCTCCAACACCGATTGTATTTCTTTTAACAACTTGGGTGCATTTGGAGAATCCAACACTTCAGCAATTAATTTTTTATCAAGACTTTCCGTCAGATGCTGTACAAAGCACTTCCTTTACTTTCGCTCTTTCCGGGCCTTGATGACACCACTCTATGAGTTGATTGATTGGTTGTGTTTCTCCTACTACTTCAATTTGAACTGAACCGTTTGGGAGATTCGTGACTGTTCCTTTAAGACCTAATTCATCTGCTTTTTGTTTGGTGCTTGCTCTGAAGTAGACGCCTTGTACTTTTCCTGTTACGTTGATGGATAGGTGTTTCATTTTTTTAAATTCTTGATATGATCCTTCAAAGAGGGCTTATCCTAATTTTATTAAAATCTGAAATCTAATTTTTACTTTCAGACTTTTTTAAATCTTCGAAGCCCTTTGAAGGATTTTGAAGGATTTTGAAGGATTTTAAATACGAAACTAAGAAAAGTCGATCTCCGTATTATCTCCGATATTCAGACTTTGGCTGAGTCCTTTAATCGCGGCATCACTTCCGACAACAGATTGTTTCAAAACCACTTCTTCAATTAATGCATAGCTACCAATGATTGAATCTTGGACTACTGAATAATCGATTGTTGTATTATTTCCGATCGTGACATGTGGACCTATAATCGAATTTGCGATCTTACAATTCTTACCAATCGAAACCGGATGAACGATAATGGTGTTATCAAAATTAGGAAGATCATAACTTGCATACCCGTCTCGATCCAATAACATTTGGTTGGTCTCCAATAGAATTTCCTTTTTTCCACAATCAAACCAATTGGCCACTTGTACGGTTTTAAATTGCACCCCATTTTCAATCATTCGCTGAATACCATCCGTAAGTTGGTATTCCCCAATTGTCTGTATATTGTTATCAATATTGTAAGCGATACAATCCAACAGATTTTGCACCTCTTTTATTTTGTAAAGACCAACCAAAGCCATATCTGACTTTGGGATTTTAGGTTTTTCGACTACTCTTGTCACAATCCCATCAGAATCAAATTCTACAACACCAAAATTACGGGGGTCTGATATTTTTTTAATCCCCAAAGTAGAAGAATCTACATCCAACATTTTTTTAAGATCCACATCAAAAATGGTATCTCCCAATATGATGAATATTTCCTCCGCATCACTGATTGCTTCCCTTGCAGTCCAAATCGCATGTCCCAAGCCATGTCGCTGATTTTGCAAAACAAAAGTACTTTTCAAATCCGGGAATTCACGACCAACATAATTTTTAATTTTCTCTCCAAGGTGTCCAATGATGAAAACAAAGTCATCTATTCCTACTTCCAAGAGCTGTTCAATGATAAAAGATATGATGGTTTTGCCAGCAACGGGGATTAATGGTTTTGGTTGTGTATAAGTGTGTGGCCTTAGTCTGGTTCCGGCTCCTGCCACTGGTATGATCGCTTTCATAAATTCGGATATATGATACTACAATATAATATGTTTTTAGGGAATATTGGGATGTTTTTTTGTGGGTGTGTTGCATGTAGGGGCGTTGCATGCAACGCCCCTACATGTAACGCACCCTACATGTAAAAAAAGGCTGCATCACATTTCGCGATACAGCCCTTGCTATTTGTTTGATTCAAATCAATCCTTAGGCACTCTCCAATGCAGCAGCCCCACCAACAATTTCTGACAATTCTTTGGTAATGGCTTCCTGACGTGCTTTGTTGTAGGTAATCTTTAATTCCTTGATTAAGTCTTCTGCGTTATCCGTTGCTTTACTCATTGCAGTCATACGTGCACCATGCTCAGATGCATGCGTATCCAATAAGTACTTCTGGAATTTGGTTTGCAAGATACTTGGAATCAAATGATCCAACAATTCTTTTTTACTTGGCTCGAAGATGTAGTCTGCTTTTCCAGTGGTTTTTTCTTTTTCCTCTTGCTTCAAATCAGCATCATCGATCTCTATTTTAGGAACTGGCAAAAACTGGTCTGCCATAGGAATTGTAGTTGCCGCATTTTTGAAACGTGCATAACATACTACAATATTATCATATTTCTTGTCTTCAAAAGAATCCATCAACATCTGAGAAACCGTTGCGATGTTATCAAAACTTAAATCTTGAAAAAGATCTTGGTGTTCTTGATTAAATTCTACATCTGCAAATTTTTTCTTCATTCCATCAAATCCTTTCTTTCCGATGAAGTAGATCGTCAACTTTTTATTTCTACGATGCTCCGCAAATCTTTCTTCGATTACTCGAGAAGCTTCTTTTACAATATTGGTATTGAAAGCTCCACACAATCCTCTTGTAGAAGTAACGACTACTACTGCCGCATTTTCAATTTCTCTTTCGGTACCAAAACTTGTTCCTGCATCTCCTTCCAGATTTGAGAGGATGTTCATCAACATTTCATTCAACTTATCCGCATATGGACGCATTTGCGTGATAGCGTTTTGAGCTTTCCGTAATTTTGCAGCGGACACCATTTTCATGGCTTTTGTAATCTGCTGTGTTGATTTGACAGATGAAATTCTTTCTCTTACTTCTTTTAAATTCGCACCCATTGGTTTTGTGTTAAATTTTTAAATTGTGTAAATGAAACGAGTTTGGAAACCCGTTCAACCCAATTATTTAAATTGACTAACCATTTGTTTTGCAACACGTTCTACTGTATCTGTCGCTTCTTTATCCAACTTACCTGATTTGAAAATATCCAAAACATTCTGGTGCTTGGTTTCCATTTCCATCAAGAACGCTTCTTCAAATGCTTTTACTTTTTCTACTGGCACATCTTGGATCAAACCTTTTGTACCTAAATAAATAATAGCTACTTGCTTCTCTACTGATACTGGAGAATATTGTGGTTGCTTCAAAATCTCAACATTACGTTTACCTTTTTCAAGGATTGCTGTTGTTGCCGCATCCAAATCAGATCCGAACTTTGAGAATGCTTCCAACTCACGGTATTGTGCTTGATCCAATTTCAAAGTACCAGATACTTTTTTCATTGATTTAATCTGTGCATTTCCTCCTACTCGTGATACCGAGATACCTACGTTAATTGCTGGACGAACACCAGAGTTAAATAAATTGGACTCCAAGAAAATCTGACCGTCCGTAATCGAAATTACGTTGGTCGGAATATATGCAGATACGTCACCCGCTTGCGTTTCGATAATTGGTAGTGCTGTTAGTGAACCTCCACCTTTTACGATACCCGCATCTAACAATGACTTTGGCATATCATTCATTTGTCTTGCAATCTCATCGTTGTTGATGATTTTTGCAGCACGCTCCAATAATCTTGAGTGAAGGTAAAATACATCACCAGGATATGCCTCACGACCTGGAGGGCGACGTAACAATAAACTTACTTCTCTATATGCTACCGCTTGCTTTGATAAATCATCATAGATAATCAATGCAGGACGGCCTGTGTCTCTGAAAAATTCTCCGATACAAGCTCCCGTAAATGGTGCATAGAATTGAAGTGGTGCAGGATCAGATGCTGATGCAGAAACTACAGTTGTGTATTTCATTGCACCATTTTCTTCCAATACTTTTGCTACCTGAGCAACGGTAGAAGCTTTCTGACCGGATGCTACGTATATACAGTATACAGGTTCTCCTTTGTCGTAAAATTCTTTTTGGTTCAAAATGGTGTCAATCGCAATGGCCGTTTTACCTACTTGACGGTCACCAATGATCAACTCACGTTGTCCACGACCAATAGGAATCATCGCGTCGATTGCTTTGATACCAGTCTGAAGTGGTTCTGCAACTGGTTCTCTATAAATTACACCTGGTGCAATTCTTTCTAGTGGCATTTCATATTTCTTACCACCGATAGGTCCTTTACCATCGATTGGTTCTCCTAGTGTATTGACAACACGTCCTACCATTTCTTCACCTACTTCGATAGATGCGATACGGTTGGTACGGCGAACTGTTGCTCCTTCACGAATACCTTCAGATGATCCAAGAAGTACGACTCCTACGTTGTCTTCCTCAAGGTTCAATACGATTGCCTGAACACCCGTTTCAAATTCTACTAATTCACCTGCTTGTGCTTGTGTTAATCCATAAACACGTGCAATCCCATCCCCTATTTGAAGTACGGAACCAACTTCTTCTAATTCAGAAGCAGTTTTAAATCCAGATAATTGCTGCTTTAATATTGCTGATATTTCATCAGGTTTTACGTCAACCATTTTTATTGAATTTTATAGTTTTAAACTAAGTCGTAATTAACTTGTTAGTTTTAAATGTATGTCTTAATTGTTAATAATTTTTGATTTAAAAGTATTGCCAGAGAATTCTTTTTTCAACAATTCTAATTTATGAGCGATACTTGCGTCGTATAGTTTGTCTTTAAATTGGATGACAAATCCTCCGATAATATCAGGATCAACTTCTGTGGTAAATTCTACATTCTTTCCTGTTTCGGAACTCTTCAATAATTCTGCTTTTATTTTTTCAACCGCATCTTCTTTTAGAGGAACTGCAGTAGTCAATTTCACGGCAGACACTTCTTTTAATTGCTTGTATTGTGCGATAAATTCTTTTCCGATTTCTGGTAAATAAGCTTCACGACCTTTCTTCAAAATAATATTGATGAAACCCATTGTTGTCTTGTCAAAGTGTTTTCCAAACAATTCTTCTACGATCGCTGTCTTTTTGGAAGTATTGACAATTGGACTTTTGAACATCAAATACAGATCGCGATTTTCAGTTGCTTTATTGAAGCTGTCCATGTTACCCTTGATGGTCTCAAGCGTTTTCTGCTCAACTCCTAAGTCCATTAAAGACTTTGCGTATCTAGATGCAATTCTGTGTACAGACATGTTTTAGTTCAATTTAGTTTCGTTTACCAAATCGGCAACAAAAGATTCGTGTGCACCACTTGCTGTCAAATCTTTCTTCATGATTTTCTCAGCAATTTGCAATGCCAACAATCCGCTTTGGTTTTTCAAATCCACCATTGCAGCCATTTTTTGATTTGCTATTTCCGTCTTTGCAGTGTTGGCAATTTTCTGTGCTTCCTCTCTTGCTTGCTCTTTTGCTTCTGCAATCATTTTTTCTTTTGCTTCTTTAGCTTCTTTTAATATCGCTGTTCTTTCTTCACGTGCTTGTGCTAAAATCTTTTCATTCTCTGCTTTCATATTTGCCATCTCCTCTTTTGTCTTCTTTGCTTCATCTAAAGAATCTTGGATATAATCTTCACGATCTTTTAATGCATTCTGGATCGGACGGAAAGCCATTCTTCCGAGAAAAAAATAAGTAACTAGGAAAATAAGTGTAGTCCAAACTACTAAACCAAGGTCTGGTTTGATTACTGAGAAGTCGGCTAATAAAATAAATTCTAACATAATATTTTCAATTGACAATAATTTTCAAAAATGGGATCGAGATTCAACCAACCGTTGTTTCCCGATCCGTTTTTTTAGGTTGTGCGGATATTATCCATTAGCTAACAATCCAACAACAATTGCGAACAATGCCGCACCCTCAATAAGGGCCGCCATCAAGATCATGTTGTTACGAATGTCACCTACTGCTTCAGGTTGACGAGCAATAGCTTCCATAGCCTTGCTACCAATTAACCCTACTCCGATTCCTGCACCAAGTGCTGCTATTCCAGCTCCAATTGCACCCATAAGTTGGTAATTTTGAAAAAATTAAAAAATATATTAAATGATGCTTTCCTTTTGAAAGCATTTAAATGCTTAATGATGATGCGCTGGCTGTTCTACTGCCGCTCCGATGTACGAAGCAGAAAGCGTTGCAAATATAAATGCCTGGATAAATGCTACGATCAACTCGATGCAATACATAAAAGCAGTAAAAGCACCACCTACGACACCTCCAACAGCTGCACCTCCGATACTCGTACCCATTTTTCCAAAAATAAATATCAATCCAATCAAACTCAAAATGATAATGTGACCTGCAGTGATGTTTGCAAAAAGTCGAATCATCAGTGAGAATGGTTTAATTAGTAATCCTAAAATTTCCACTGGTGTCAGTACAAATACTTTTACCCACCAAGGAATTCCTGGCATCCACAATACGTGCTCCCAGTAATGCTTATTTCCACTAACGGTTGTTATAATTAATGTCAATAATGCCAATGCCATTGTTACGGCTAAGTTTCCGGTCACGTTGGCACTTCCAGGAAAGAATGGAATCAATCCTAAAATATTGGCTGCTAAAACGAAAAAGAATAACGTCATAATAAATGGCTGATACTTTTCGTACGCATGCTCACCGATCATTGGTCTCGTTACTTCATCACGAATGAAAACGAACATCGTTTCCATTAATGATTGAGAACCTTTTGGTGCCATTCCTTGACGTGCTTTATATTTTCTTGCGATTGGAATAAATAACAACATCAACAACAAAGATGCTAACATCATTGTGAAGACATTTTTGGTGATTGAAAAATCATAGTAAGAAGTAATTCCTCCTCCAAACAATCCACCGTCTAATGCACTTGCAGATTCTAATGCGACAGGTCTTCCATTGACACAAGCAAAATCTTTCTTTTCGTATTTTGGTTTTGCAACGGTCTTGTCATCCGAATACCACATGGTAACAGTGCAAATGTCTTGATCGCCTTGCATATAAGCAGCGTCGCCACCTTTGATTCTCTTGATTCTTCCATGGTGATCCAAAACATAACCGTCTACTGCTTTGTGTCCATGGTGAAACATACTTGTTGTTCCAGTTGTCCAACCTTTTCCTCTTGTGTATAACATGACTGGCAATGGCAAAACAACTTTGTGTCCAAGGATATGAAATTCGTTGGCATCAGCGATGTGCCCCATTGCGGTTCCTACTGGATCGTAAATTGTAGGATCGTAATTCTTATTTTGTGTATAGTGTTCGCAACCGCATCCTACATCTCCATGTGCATGTCCGTGTCCATCTCCTTCTGCATGAGCACCACCATGAGGTCCACCTTTCTTCTGTCTACCACTAATGTTTAAATTCTTGTTTGCTTTTCCATGATCGTGTCCGTGATCATGTCCTGAGTGATCATGTCCATGATTGTGACCTGAGTGGTCATGTCCATCATGGTTGTGGTCGTGTGCATGGGTTGCTCTTCCGCCTTCAATCTTAATCGGCGTTTTGTCTGAATGCTTGTGACCATCGTGAGTAGAGTGACTTTCAATTTTCAGTTGCTCCACTTTCTTTTTGAGCTGCTTGGCAGCTTCTGTTGCTTGTTCTTGCACTTTTTGAGCATTCTGCGCAGCTGCATTTGGAGCTACGAAAAGGACCAAAATTGCAATAAAAATTGTGGTTGAAAATATATTGTAAAGTGACTTCATTGTTAACTTCAATTCAGTGTAATTATAGGTACTCTAAAATCGACTGCAAAGGTACATATTTTATATGCTTAATAAAAGTTAGTTGTGGAGTTTTTCCGAATAATATTTGGGTATTGAACGTACACATATGTTAACATTTAAACTGTTGATAATGAATGGGTTGAAGTGCAGAATATCGAACTTATTTGTTTAACATAAAGGATTCCATCCCCTGAACCCCTTCAAGGGGGACAACGGACGTGAATTCGTGAGTTTTTTAAATGAAATGATTATACGGAATCTGTCTCCCTTGAGGGCAGGGCTGTTAAGTTCTGCCTTGAGCTCCAACGGAGTGTAAACAATAAATATGGGCAACGCCGGCAACGCCCATATTAATTAATGAAATTATGAAGTGGAAAGCTCCAACGGTGCGTTAGCAAGTTGAATTTTCAAATGATTACGCACCTTTGGCGCTGACCTACAGTACGTGTTTAATAAATGGGCGTTGCACATTTTTAGTGCTTTTGCTCCGTTGGAGCTTAGAACTTAACAGCCTTTTCTTAAGGGGTTGGGGGTGGAATAACTGAACAATTAGTACAATCTCGGTCGGTGCAAAATTTTGTAAAGACTTTAAACTTGAAGATTAAAAACAAAATCGTGTTTTGAATGTGTATAAAGAAAGACTTTAGAATAATACAAATTAAACTATAAAATAGCGGGCTTTCTATGAGAAAAATTTCCAAATCTCTTCGTTGGAAAGCCCTGTCTGCTTGGCGCATCCAGGCAGGCTCGATAGCCCAAAGGGGATACTTGCGTTTTCCGCCTTGACCTTTGAAAATTTTTC
>CALFWW010000051.1 GCA_937928575.1 uncultured Saprospiraceae bacterium
AATGGACTAGTTCCAAACACAACCTTAATCTTTAGTTTTAAAAGAAAGTGAAATATAACTATATGTACACGAAAAAAAATTAAAACTTTGCCAAATAAAATTTGGATTCGTGCCTTTGATTGTTAATTACAGAAATAGCCTTAGTAGTAACTATCTTGTTCAAAATCTATGTCTCTCTATGTATCTGATGTGATCTATGTGTTAAAAATATATGCTCTGCCGATCAAAACACAATTGGTATCAAAGACATCCTGTTAAACACAGATCTCGTTTGTTCAAAATCGTTGGTCATTCCTAACAAAAATCCTCCGCCTCCAGCGCCACATAATTTCAAACAATACAATTCCGAACCTAAACCATCCTTCCATTTATTTTTCAAAAAATCTGGAATCATCTCTTGGAAGTGTTCGTATTGTATTTCACTGATTTTTTGGAAAGAATCTTTTAAGCCTTTCACATCATTATCCAAAAATTGATCGATTCCTAAATTGTTGGTAGGAGATAATTGGGTCTGAATCATTTGCGCATAACTTTTTGCAATCATCTTCTCTTTAAAAATCGAGACTAAAGGACTGGTCTTTCTTGTCAAACTTGTATCCAATAAAAACAAAGTAATGTCAGATGACTTTGGAATATCTACAGTTGAGACCATTCCTTCCTGATCAATCAAAAGTGGTTGATTCAAAAAAGAAATTAATGGATCTGTACCAGAACTTGATCCATGAAAATGACTTTCTAACAATCCTAATTCGGTCCGTAATTTTGACAAATCAATTTTATCATCAATAACATGGTCTCCATATTTTTTGCAAACAGCTGCCACAATCGCTCCCGAACTTCCTGCTCCATAACCAACAGGAATATTAGAATGAAAATACATGCCATTACTAATATCTTCTAAAAAATGATCTGCCTGAATGTTGAATGAAAGTTGAGGATTGATACTCTGAAGAAATGCACCAAATGCTAAAAGATCTTTTTGATAAGGAACCAACATTCCTGGTTTCGTAAATTTCCATTGACCACTCAATTGATGTAATGGGGTGGCCAATACACGACTTCCAACTAGAATCGTGTATTCTCCGAAAAGGATTATTTTACCTGGTATTTGTAATTCTTCCATTTATGAATTCGCCGTTAACAACATATCACTATAAGAATAATGAATCAAATCACTTTGCTTAATTTCCAATAATGCCATGTATGCATCACATTGCTTTTGCAAAACATCAATCGAAATCTTTCCAGTTTCATCGATGGCTTCAATTTCGGCAAAACTACCCAAACCTTTCACTTCATCCACATGAAATTTTACATTGTCAATAAAATAAATATGCCGTTGTTTATCCACCACTACTTTTACGTCCATTGCTGCAGATAGGACTTTATTTAGTGAATCTGGTTCCGTTGGTTTGTGCAATAAAACTTTCGATAGTTTTGGACCTTCTTGATCTGGGCGATTGTAAAAGATCAACGTATTTTCAATCGTTCCTTGTCTCAATTTTAATCGACCATTATTGGTTTGAAAGTAAGTATCGACTTGGTGATCGATTCCTTTATAGACGGCATTTTTTTCTTTGAGAATTTGGTGGATCTTATCTGGAAATTCACAGCGTGCTTTTATTTCAATAATGTTGATGGACATTTGGTCGTTTTTCTGTTTAACAAAATTAATCAAACTTAGATACTATTTATTATACTAGATTTTAAAACCAATCTGTTCATCCTTTATCAAACTCATCTGCGAAAATCTGCATCATCTGCGCGAACTATTCTACACAAACCCCTATATTTGCGCCGTGGAGAATCTACAGCAACTGCTGAACAATTACAAAGAGAGCGAACGAATAAAAAGATTGGTTGCTGCTCTTGATAAAGACACTCCGACCAGAATCAAAATCACTGGAATGGTTGGAGCAATGGATTCCTTTGTCCTGGCCTCAACTTACCTCAACCGAGCTGGCAATATTTTATACATCGCCAATGACAAAGAAGAGGCAGCCTACCTTCAAAATAACTTAACCAGCATTTTTGAAAAAAAGCCAATTCGATTTTTCCCCGATTCTTTTCGACGTCCCATGTACTTTGAGATTTTGGACACCAACAATATACTCCAACGAACGGACGCCATCAATCGAATCACGACTTCCTCCTCCATCGGTGAAATTATCATTACTTATCCAGAAGCATTATTTGAAAAAGTAGTAGCGCCAGAAGTGTTGAACGAAAAGCGAATTCAAATTAGTGTCAGTGAAAAACTAGATACCGACACGATGATTGACGTGATGGTCGAGTATGGATTCGAGCGGGTAGACTTTGTTTATGAGCCTGGTCAGTTTTCCGTCAGAGGTGGAATTGTCGATATCTTTTCATACGGAAATGAGTGGCCTTATCGAGTAGAATTGTTTGATGATGAAGTAGAGACGATTCGTTCCTTCGACCCGATTTCTCAATTGTCAAAAGCGAATATTTCTAAAGTTTCTATTGTTCCAAATGTCAATACTCGATTTACACAAGCACAAAAGATATCCGTATTTAAAGTGTTGGGAGAAGATACTTCCGTGTGGATAAAAGATCCGGTTTTTATGCTGGATCGATTACAAATGTGTTTTGAAAAAGCGGAAGAATTTGCAACAACGATTTCGAGTACAGATGAAAGTGATCTGGCAGAAATTTTCAGAGATCGAGCTTTCATTATGCCGAATGAAGTGATGTCAGATGTGCAACAATATCCATTGGTGATTTTATCCAATTCAATGCCTAAGTTGGACTATGACGAGACATTGGAATTTAATGCAAAGCCACAACCAAGTTTCAATAAGAATTTCAATTTGTTGATTGAAGATTTGAAAAAGAATGAAGATGCTGGATTGAAAAATTATTTGTTTACAGATAGTACCAAGCAGATTGAAAGATTCTATTCTATCTTCGAAGACTTGGGGGCTAGGGTGCAATTTCATCCGATGCCAATTACTATCAATCAAGGTTTTTTAGATTCGGACTTGAAAGTAGCTTGTTTTACGGATCATCAAATTTTCGAAAGATTTCATAAATATAAACTGAAAAAAGGATTCACCAGAGATCAGGCATTGAATCTCAAGATGCTCCGAGAATTGCGACCAGGAGATTTTGTAACGCATATTGATCATGGCGTCGGCCGATACAGTGGATTGGAAAAAATAAACATCAATGGACATCAACAAGAATCCGTCCGTCTGATTTACAAAAACAATGATGTACTTTATGTGAGTATTAATTCATTACATAAAATTTCAAAGTTTGTTGGAAAAGAAGGAACCGCGCCAAAATTAAATAAGTTAGGATCGGAAGCATGGAAAGCATTACGTCGCAAGACCAAGCGAAAAATAAAAGACATTGCTGGCGAATTGATAAAGTTGTATGCTAAGCGAAAAGCATCCAAAGGTTTCGCATTTCCAGAAGATGGATATTTGCAAAATGAGTTGGAAGCATCTTTTATTTATGAAGACACACCGGATCAATTGAAATCCACCAATGACGTAAAAGCGGATATGCAAAAACCAACACCAATGGATCGATTGATTTGTGGTGATGTAGGTTTTGGTAAAACGGAAATTGCGATTCGAGCAGCTTATAAATGTGTGATTGGTGGAAAACAAGTTGCGATATTGGTTCCTACAACAATACTTGCACTTCAACACTTCAAAACATTTAGTGAACGGCTGAAAGGAATGGGAGTGACCATTGACTACATCAATCGTTTCCGTACGACTAAAGAGAAGAATGCCATTTTTGAAAATCTCAAAGAAGGTAAAATCGATATTGTCATCGGTACTCATGGAATTCTAAATAAAAAAATCGGATTCAAAGATTTGGGATTATTGGTGATTGATGAAGAACAGAAATTTGGAGTCGCTGCCAAAGAACGTTTGCGTAGTCTGGCTGTGAATGTCGATACCTTGACATTAACCGCAACACCGATTCCACGTACCATGCAATTTTCACTAATGGCTGCAAGAGATTTGTCGGTCATTCGTACACCGCCACCTAATCGTCAACCCATTCATACAGAAACGAGAATTATCAATGATGAGTTGATTAAGGATTCTATTTACTATGAAGTGAATCGTGGTGGACAAGTGTTTTTTGTACATAACAGAGTAAAGACATTGCCAGATATGGCGGGCATGTTGCAAAGACTTTGTCCCGACATCAGTATAAAAATGGCGCATGGACAAATGGAATCCAAGAAACTTGAAAAAGCATTGTTAAGTTTTATAGAAGGAGAGTATGATGTGTTAGTTTCTACCAACATCATTGAAACAGGACTAGATATTCCGAATGCCAACACCATCATTATCAACAATGCGCATCAATTTGGGATGAGTGATTTGCATCAATTGCGTGGTAGAGTAGGGCGATCCAATCGGAAAGCATTTTGCTATTTATTCAGTCCACCATTGTCCGTGTTGACACCTGAGGCAAGAAAGCGATTGAAGGCGTTAGAAGAATTTTCGGATTTGGGAAGTGGATTTGATATTGCGATGCGAGATTTGGATATTCGAGGAGCTGGAAATTTATTGGGTGGAGAACAAAGTGGGTTTATTTCGGATATCGGATTTGAGACTTATCAAAAAATTCTCAACGAAGCGATTCAGGAATTGAAAGAGACTGAATTCAGAGAGATCTTCAAAGAAGAAATTATTAAGGAGAAAAAGTATGTCCATGATGTGATTATTGAAGCGGATACAGAAATGTTGTTTCCGGATCACTATGTCAACAATATTCAAGAGCGATTGAATCTATATACGGAGTTGGATAAAATAGATGATGAAGAGACGTTGCTGAAATTCAAACAAAAAATGATCGATCGTTTTGGCAAATTACCTAGAGCGACCAATGAGTTGTTTGATGGTTTGCGATTGCGATGGATTTGTAAAGAACTCGGTTTTGAAAGACTCAACATCAAGAACGGTAAATTGCGTTGCTACTTCATTGCTAATCCACAATCTCCTTTTTATGAAACGAGCCTGTTCAATAATTTAATGGATTTCATCGCCAAAGACGGATACAAGTTTGGACTCACATTCAAGAAGTCAAATAAGTATATTTTTCTGGTAAAAGATGGTGTTCGGAAATTGAAAGATGCACGGATCCTTTTGCACAAAATTAAGGATGAAATTGGGGTTACAGTTTAGGCTTCGTTGGCAATCTTTGAAGTAGCGGATTCAGGAAATAAAAATAGGAAGGCAATATAAGCTGAAATCAAAAAACCAATCATCGACAACCAAAACCATTTATTCTGAATGACCCTATGCTTTTGTTCCACGATGGAATAAATGCAGTAAGAAAGAAACACTAAATTGGTAAAACTGATTGCAATCATAGATGGCGCTATTAATACAAGATGCAAAAGAAAGTCAAAAGGTTGCTTTAAATAATTGAAGGATTAGTTTTTGCCAAATTCTTTCAAATTAGTGGAGATACTGATGTGATTGGCACCACCAGCAATGTGGTAAACACTTCGACCATAAGAGATTTTAAAGCGATTGATTTTCAAACCGATTCCACCAGAAAATCCAGCGATGCTACGCAGATTATTGACCCTCATTTCTGATCGTCTTAAGTGATTGTATCCAATTCTGATTCTGAAATTATCTCTTTTCCCGAGGATGAATTCTCCATTAAAGATGAGATGTCTAAAGAGATTATCAACAATATCTTTTCCTTTATTATCTGCAGGTGCTTGATCTCCGAAAAAAGTGGCCTCTTCTTGATTTGGGTCGTCGTACAAAATATTCCATCGTTGCAAATTGTGCGCGATAACAGAAAAACGAAAGGGCAAATATTTCAATTTTTTAGAAACACCTAGTTGGATATCGAAGCCCACATCCTCTCGATTATCTTCTCGATAAGTTGTGAATTGCGTTCCTATATTTTTAAAAACAAGACCAGCAGAAAAAGTCCCTGTTGTATCCTGATAGTAGGCGCCGACATCTGCCAACATCCCATAAGAATCAAATCCTTCAAATTGAGAAGCTATCATTTTTAGATTTGCACCGAGTCGCATTTTATCATAAAGTTGTTTGGAAGCTCCGATTGTCAATCCATATTCTGCAGCATTGAAAGTACCATTGATATTTCCTTGCTCATCAGCTGCATCAAATGAACCATAAGAGATGTATTGCATACCACCTAAAAAAGTGGCATCCCATTTTTTCACATGATGACCATATCCGGCAAAACCGTGTTGGATGTCCGCTAAAAATAGATTGTGGTTAAAAGAAAGTTGTTGATGCATTTCATCGTGCAATAAAGCGGGATTGTCAAAACCTAAAGCCACCTCATCATCTGCAACTGAAATTAAACTTCCTCCTAAAGCAGTAACTTGTGCTGATGGTGAGAGGTTGATGAATTCGTAAACATTATCTCCACCAATCTGTGAATATATATTGTTAGACAAAGCAAGAATAAAACAAGTAAATACTAGGGTAGTGTTTATTTTCATACGGTTATTTTTGAAATAGACTTTCTCACAAAACAAGAATCTCTCAATTCTTCCGAGGTTTTATTTTCAATTCCTCACGACCTCACGTTCTCACGCAACTAGGTCTATTTTTAATTTTCAATTTTACATTTTCAATTCTTCACGAAGCAAGATCTATTTTAAATTCTTATTCATTCCTCCGCTTTCCAAGTAGTACGACAAACGCCACGATCACAATCCATTTTCTTTACCAGCGCGCCACTTTCATCATACATTTTCAACTCACCATGCTCATTGTCACCATCCAGATAAGCACCTTCAGCTTTTAGTTTTCCATTTTCATAATACTCGACAAAGTGACCATTTTCTTGATTGTCTTTAAACATCACTTCTTCTCTCAATTGTCCATTTTCATAAAAACGTCTCCATTGTCCTTGCATCATTCCAGCGGTATAAATTCCTTCATTATCGATCTTCCCGTTTTGATGGTAAGTAAAATAGGGGCCATCGAAATCACCATTGACATAATTTTCGATGATTTGGATTTTCCCGTTTTCGTAGTACATTTTTCTTTCACCTTCTAGCACATCATTTTTGTAATTGGATTCTTCAAATACAGTCCCGTCTTTGTAGTAGCGAAATAATTTTCCTTCCTTTTTTTGTGTCTTTTTATTGATGGAATATTTTTCTTCGACTTTGCCATCGTCATTTAATTGTTCGACGGTTTTTACATTGCCACAAGAAAAAATAAGAAAACTAGTTAGTATTAGAATTATATAGTTTTTCATGACTGATTGGTTTGATTTAATAACGCAATATCTGCAAAAAGTATATAAAAGTGGAAAGGAAAGTTGGTTGGATTGCTGATAATACAGATTGTATTCTAAAATCGCGGTTATTATATGGAGGAAAAATTTATTGAGATTAAGGCGAAAAACGTAAACATAGCCTTAGTTACGGTGAGCCTGCCTGACTGCGCCAAGCAGACAGGGTTTTTCAACGCAGATATCAGTAAAATTTTCTCATAGATATCCGCAATTATAGAGT
>CALFWW010000052.1 GCA_937928575.1 uncultured Saprospiraceae bacterium
GCTTGATCAAGTTTCAATTCTAACACTTCGATTTCTTCTTGTTCTTCCGCTAGCCCACCACCTTCATTTATTTTCATTGCCTTGGTATATTCCGCAATAAAAAAGTGAACAATTTCTGTCACAGAACCTGGAGACATGTATGCTTCAAAAATCTTTTTGACGGACGAGATTTTATAACCTGTTTCCTCTTCCGTTTCTTTTCGGATACAATCTTCAGCATTATCCTTATCTAATAATCCGGCACAAGACTCAATCAACATTCCAGATTCATTGCCATTTAGATAAGTAGGCATTCGGAATTGTCTTGTTAAAATAATGGTCCTATTTTCAATATTATACAAAAGAATGGTCGCTCCATTTCCTCGATCATAAGCTTCTCGATTTTGAACTTCCCAAGTCCCATCTTTTTTGAGATAATCAAAGGTGACCTTATTTAGCGTGTACCAATTGTCAGAAAGAAGTTCTGTTTTAAGGTTGCGGATTCTATGATTCTGCATTGGGTATATCTTTTAAATTATAGAAAATTTGCAATCCCAACTTTTTTCCAATTTCAACATCTTGATCCGCACCTTTTGAAGCTCCTTCGATTCTTAAGATAGCATCACATTTTGTCAACAATCTATGTGCTGTTGGATATTGAATTTCGGTGAAGATTTCATCCCCTACTTCTTTTGAACCTGCCAGTTCAATCAATGGATTTGCAACCCATTCCCCAATCATAGGTATATGTCCTTTTCTAAATATCGGCAAAGCAACCGATTCAAGTCGATCTAAGTTTTTTTGAATAAGATCAGGGTCATTATTGGTGCCACTACGATAAGGTCCTGCAATCAAAATTAGCATCATAATTTTATTTTTTTTGTAAAGAACGTAAAAAGCCCACTAATAAAAATTAAGATAAATTAAGATTCCTTTTTTCTTTTGACAGAACTTAAAAATTCAGGCGTGACACCCAGATAAGAAGCAATTTGCTTTTGGGTTGCTTTTTGGACAAAGGCAGGATACTTATCAACGAATTTCCAATACCTTTCCTCAGTTGAAAAAGAGATATTTTGAAGCGCTCGTTGCTGTTCTCGTATATAGGCATTTTGAAATAGTATTCTAAAAAAACGTTCAAATTTTGGGATACTTTTGTAAAGCTCCTGAAGTGAATGGAAATCCAATTCCATAACTTTACTTTGTTCCAATGCTTCGATAGATACCAATGCAGGTTTTTGGTTTATAAAACAATCCATATCTGTTATCCACCAATCTTGCAATGCAAACATAATAGTAGACTCCTTACCACTATTATTAACATTGAATGCACGCAGACTTCCATCCTCAACAAAATATATTTTTTTACAAGAATCTCCTTGTCTCAACAACACCTCTTTTCTAGCTATTTTCTTTTGATTTAGTAATGAAAAAACAAGCTGCTTTTCAGAATCAGTCAAGGTGATATGCTTACTAAAATTCTTGAAAATGAAGTAATCGTTCACAGGTACAAAATGATTGTGGAATAAAGTTGGGCCAGTCCTTTAAAATAGATTGAAAATATGATAACACAACAGAAGAATCAGCCAGCCAAATTGCCAGATAAATCAATGGGATTATATTGAAGATAGAATTAGTTAAATTGATTTTTCAAAACCAATTACGCTGGTAGTGCACTTTTTGAAACCGTCTTTGTCATCAAGTCACTGATAAAACCTCCGTTGTTACTTCTTCCAGAAACCACAGATTCCTTGATGGATTTAGCCGTAGGTTCAACAACAACTTTACTTGTAATAACTGGTTGAGCAACTTCGGTAGCAGCTTTATTAGCAACCACAGGTTTTGGTTTAACTACTTCGTTTACGATCTTGGTTTGTGGTTTTCTATAAACACGTACTACTCTTCGTGGACGATCATCTTTATACTTACGTTCTGATTGAGCAGTAGCAATAGGTTCTGGAGAATCAACTGACTCTTGAACAGGTGTAGAAGATTTGTTTTCAGTAATCTGATAAGACTTAGTAACTGCATATAACATGGAAAGCAGTCTGTTGTCTGCATTTTCGATTGCAGCGATCAATACGTTTTTAAGATCAGAATTTTGCATAGCGTAAATTTGTGTTGTGATTGTCTTATAAAGTTCTGCAATAAAAACTTTAAACTTAAATGTTAAAGCGATTATTTTGTGCCTTTTTTAAATTATAGGGGAAATTTTGAATTCATATTCATAATCTTTATAAGGTAACTGGTATTTTTCAAGCGGTTTGGCGCCCCAACTATCATTTCCACCGACTCCCATTTGTTGCAAATCCACGTGTACACATGTAAAATTCTTTTCAATCAACTCGCCCGAATGTCGTTGCTGCTTCTTATCTCCACAGTCCAAATCATTATTTTCAAAATGCAAAGCCGTAAAATTTAACAATTGTTTTCCACGGATTTCAATACCCATTTTTCCATCCATAATTCTTGCCCATCGTACATCCGTTTTGTTTCCAGTCTCTTGTGGGCGAACGTAAGGGTGCAATTGATCTGATACCTTCCCTTGATATAATCCAACTTTAGCACCTTCTTTTCGATCCCAATAAGTTTCGTGAGGTCCACGTCCATACCACTCTATTTGATCAAAACTTTTTGGCATTTTGAATTGCATCCCAAATCGTTTTAGCATTTTGTGATTGCCTTTTTCTGCTTTCAAATGATTGCGGACTTCAATTACTCCATTGCCAGCTATTGTAAATTTAGTTTTATAAAAAGCATCTCCTTTTAAGATGGCGTGAACCACTTTTAATTCAACATATTTTTCTGTCGAATTTATTTCCATAGTTTCAAGTTTCCAATTCTCAACAACACCCTTCCATTCCATTAATGCGTATTGAAAAACAGCACCATAATCATTATCCGTCATCGGTCTCCAAAAATCCGGTTGAAAACCTGATAATAAAAATTCTTTACCGTTTACTTTATAGGAAGTGATGGTTCCTTTTTGCTTATCAAAAATTACTTCGAATTGTTTACCTGAAATTTGACATTGTGTTTCCGATTCATCCAACTTCAATGATTCAATGGATTGCTCTACTTCTTTTATTTCAAACATCTCCAATTCAAATTGTTCCCAGGCAATTTCATGATTTTTTGGAATTAAAAACGATTCCGCTTTTGTCCGAATGGATATCAATAATATTTTTTCTCCAGATTCTTTTTCATTTGGTTTAAAAGGAATTTTTAAACTGGCCTTTCTCTGTGGTAAAATTTCCAAGTTTTCAATTTTACCAGATTGCGTAGTTACTCCATTTGTTTGAACTTCCCAATGCAAATAATATTCACTTAAATCTTTGAAGAAAAATTGATTCTTTAAAGTGACGGTTTGTTTGGTCAAATTGAAGTTGGAAAAAATAATTTCCTGATGTACTTTTTTGACAATCCAAAGATGTGGATTTGGGGTTCGATCAGGTAATAATAATCCATTGCAATTGAAATTATCATCGGTTGGTGTACTCTCAGGACCGAAGTCGCCACCATATGCCCAAATCGTTTTTCCTGTCTGTTCTGACGAACCGCCAGACAGGCCTGTCTCCAATTTCATCTCCAAACCTTGATCC
>CALFWW010000053.1 GCA_937928575.1 uncultured Saprospiraceae bacterium
ATAAAATGGGTTCCAAATCACATACTTATGCTGTCGCTTATATTCCTGATGAAATGGAAGCGATTATGAAAGGTAGTTCGCATTTGACATTCAATTCACTTTCACAGTATCAACAATATTATCGCCTAAAGGAATCATTCAACCCAACCATTTCTTTTGGTCTAAGAATTAATCCAGAGCATTCTGAGGTGGATGTCGAATTGTATAATCCATGTGCACCCGGTACGCGACTGGGGGTATTAGCAAGTGACCTTAAAGCATTACCTGAATATATTGAAGGACTCCATTGTCACAACCTTTGCGAAAATCAAGTGGCTGCACTAGAAGCAACGATTGAAAAAATAGAATCGAATTTTGGACATCTTTTGCCTCAAATAAAATGGATGAATTTTGGTGGTGGTCATTTAATCAATCATCAAGATTATGAGATTGATCGGTTAATTGAAGTACTAAAAAAGTTCAAAAAGAAATGGGATGTTGAAGTAATTCTTGAACCAGGTTCAGGTATCGCTTGGCAAACTGGTGATCTGTTAAGCACCGTGTTAGATATTACTGAGAATAACGGAATTAAAACGGCGATCCTCGACATCTCCTTTACCTGTCATATGCCGGATACCATTGAGATGCCTTATCAACCAGATGTCGTGGGTGCTCAAATTGCGAAAGGGGAAAATGGACCGACTCATTATCGATTAGGTGGTACGAGTTGTCTCTCTGGCGATTATTTAATGGAGTACAAATTTGACAAAGCACTTAAAATCGGGGATCCTATTATCTTCAAAGATCAGATGCATTATACCATGGTGAAGACGACTACTTTTAATGGAGTAGCGCATCCTTCCATTGCGATTTGGACAAAGGATAATCAGTTGGAAATTGTTCGGCAATACGGGTATGCTGATTTTTTGAGGAAATTATAAGCATATAGTTACACTGTAACTATATACCCGCATCACTTAAAGTGGTTTTTCACCAAAGTTGTGTCTTCAAAAAATCGTTATATTTATAGTCCAAACTAAACGCAAACTATTTGGAAAACCTCACCGATCAGGAAATCATTGACAACATTTTAAAGGGTGGCAAAACTCGCAATGAAGTCGCCATGTATCTCCTCAAAAATTGGAATGGTTTCGGCATCAAACTCGCCAAAAAATACCACCTAACTTCCGAGCAACAAAAAGATGTTTACACTGATGCAATTGTAAAATTCATTTCGCAAGTAGATCAAGGACAATTCAAAGGGGAAAGTAAACTCTCGTCTTATTTCTTTTCAATTTTAAATAACCGTTGCGTTGATGTTTTAAGATCTGCTTCGTCTAATAAAAATAAGGCAACACAAGAACTTCACGAATACACCTTGGTTGAACGAAAAGCATTTGAATTAATCGAACAAAAAGATTTATCGGATCAAGTAAAACTAGTCATTCAACAGATGGGAGACAATTGTAAAAAGGTATTATTGGATTGGGGTTTCTACGGATACGATATGACTGAAATTGCTAATAGACAAAATCTTTCGAATGCAGAAAGTGCAAGAAGTATAAAGTATAAATGCATGAAAAAACTGAGAGCTTTGTTGGCTGAAAAAAATTTAAAAAATGAGTGATCAAAACGAAAACTACTTCGAAGAAATTTTGGACAAGTTCTTAAAAGGAACTCATTCGGAATCGGAACTAGATGCGCTCAAAAAAGCGACAACTGAAAATCCAATGCTTCATAAGAAACTATCGGAACATTTAGAAGCACGTGCCAATATTCGCATCGCAGGAGAATCAGAACTAAAAGTAGAGCTTGTAAATGCTTACGATAAAATAGACCCTCAACAAACTGTACACAAAATACAAGCTAAAGAAAAAAGTAATTTATTTCGTTGGATGGCAGTTGCTGCTTCGGTTGCTGCATTGGTCATGGCAGGTTTTTATTTGTGGCCGTCTGCGGAATTATCTGATCCAGTCACGGAATTTTTGGACAACCCACCTGTCATTACCGTTCGGGGTCAACAAAAAGATGACTTTACCACCACTTGGAAACAAGGAGAGTTGGCTTATCAAAATAATTCGTTTGAGGACGCCCTACAATCTTTTGAAGCACTGGATAAATTTCCAGAAGCATCAAAAGCACATTTTGGTAAAATTGCGATCTACAAAGGGTTTATATTTTTGCAACAAAATAAGTACGATGAAGCTATCAATCAATTCAAATCAATTCCAACCAGTAATCCGCTTTTGGATGAAGCAACTTGGTATTTGGCGAATACTTATTTGAAGAAAGGAGATAAAGAACAAGCAAAAGAGACACTTAATCAAATCATCAGTCATCCTATGCATTACAAGCACAAGGCTGCGAAAACGTTGTTAGAATCTATCCAATGATAAGATTCATTCATATCATTCCTATTTTACTCTTTTCAAATCTGTTATTTGGACAAAGCAGTAGTGTCGAAAAATTGATAGCAATGGGAGACTTTAATACTGCTTTGCAAGTCGCAGATACACCCTTAAAAAAAATCCAATGTTTGGTAGAGATGGATCAATTTCAAGATGCTGATAGCTTGTTAGAACTATCGCCAATTGAAACAAAAAATCCATTGTATAGTGAGTATTGCTTGTATCAGGCAATGACCAAAAGAAAATTGAGGCAATCGGAAGCGGCATTGGATTGGGTTTCAAAAGGGCTGAATAACAAGAACAATGCTTGTGCAATTAAAGGTGGTTTCATGGAGATTGAGGGATTTATTTTAGTGACGCAAGGTTCAATCGATAAAGGTAAACTACTAATAGAAGCTGCTCTGAAACACAAAATTAATTGTGCTGCAAATGCATATGAAATCATAAAATCCTATCGTTACTTATCTACTGTAGCATATTACGAGAAAAATTATCAGCAAGCGATTGAGTATTTGGATAAAGGTATAAAATTATCCAAAAATTTGTCAGACCCTAATTTCCTGACCGCTTCATTATATGGTAACAAAGGTGTAATGCTGAAAAAGTTAGGCGATTTAAACAGTGCACTTACATCCTACCTAAAAGAAATTGAAATAAAGAAGCAATTTTTTGATACTCCATTTAATCCTGCGCTTTTCACCTCCTACAACAATATTAGCATTATTCATTCAACGCAAAGAAATTACAAGGAATTTGAATTGTACTTGGACACACTTGAAGCAATTGTTCAAAACTCATCCAATGACCCAACTTGGTTAGCAAATATTTACACCAACAAATCAATTACAAAAATCAACCTAGATGAGAAAGAAAGGATTATTAGACAAATTCTTCCTTTAAAAGAAAAATTTCTTCCTACTGAATTGACACATATTGTTACTGCTTATACAACACTTTCAGAAATTGCCTATAGAAGAAATAATAAAGCAGCTTGTGAAAATTATCTTAATGAAGCGATGAAAACTTTGGAATCCATTCCGAATTTCAGAAAATTAGAAAAGGCCATCATTCTGAGAAGAATAGCAATGCTCGAAAAAGAGCGCAAAAATTACAAAAAAGCAGAATCATTGCTATTGGAAGGTATTCAAATCTTTAAAGCTGAAAATAGGGAAACTCATTTTAGGATACGGTTCCTTTACTTGTCCCTTTGTCATATTTACATTGAAACGGAACAGTATGAAAAAGCAATGGAACGAGTAAAACAAATGAGGGAGATAACTGAAAATGCATTTGGACCAACAAGTACCCAGGTTAGTAGTCCAATCGCGTTAATCGGGAAAATTGAAACTTTAAGAGGAAATTATAACAAAGCAATTCCCATTTTAAATCAGGCAATCAAATTAGCAAAGGATAATGAAGAAATGAAATATTTTGTACTAGATCCTTCTTACGAACACTTATCAATTTGTTATGCAAAATTGGGACAGCTGGTAAAAGCAAAAGAATCCCAAATGAAAATGCTTGAAATTTGGAATTTTGAAACCGAAGAATTACTACTGAAAAATGGAGATCAGGTTCCAGGATATTTTTATAGCAGAGCAATTCAAACTTTGGAAAATCATTTTAAATTCAAGAGAAAATACGATCGCATAACAGATAATGATGTCAACATTTTTCTTACACTCTACAACAATTTGAAATCTGATTTCTTCTTTGAAACTTCCACATTAGATTTAAAAGAAAATGTGAAAGAGTTGGTGAACTTAAGTATCGAACAGCAACTTAGTGCATATCATGCAAACAAAAACACCAAGCATTTAAATACCATTTTTAAATTAATAGAAAATTATAAATCAGGTCTTGTGGATTTCAAAAGGAAACTAGAGGATTACGACAAACAGCTACCAAATGAATTATTAAAAAAAGAACAAGAAATTCGATATAATTTTGAACACGCTTTTCAAGAGTATAAAAAATCAACCAGTAATCTAAATAGTACCGTCGATAGTAGTTTGCATAATCGACTTTTAAAATGGCAAAACCGAAAAATCCAATTCTTAGAAAAAATAAAAATGTCCTATCCTGATTTTTACGCTTTCAGGAAACAAAATAGGATAAATTCTCTAGCTGAAATACAAAATAAAATTACTCAGCCTAATCAGAAATATTTAAATTATTACTGGAGCAAAGATTTTGTAGTTGCAATGTTATTAAGTTCAGACAATGTCAAAGTATTTAAAATTAATAAAGAAGAGTTGAAGGACGCAACAGAGGAATTGAGATCCCTCCTGTCCTACAAAACGGCCAATAATTCAGAAAACGATTATGAGCTCAATAAGGCTACTTTCGCCAGTGCTTCATTCAAATTACATCAACTACTGATAGCACCAATTCAAGATTTAATTCGAAAAGATGACAATTTATGTATAGTTCCAGACGGGCCATTATGCTATTTACCTTTCGACCTACTATTAACTTCCAAACCTAAATCGGATAATTCTTACAAAACACTTCCTTATTTAGTCAATGAGATTAATATCTCTTATAGCAATTCAATCAATACTAATGTTGGTTTTCGTAACAATACAAATTCAAATTCCATAAATTATGTAGGTTTCGCACCCGATTTTGAAGGAACAGTTGCTTTTAATACCTTTAGAGGAAACGATATTTTGTACGCCAATAAAGAAGAAATAACTTTTGCAAGAAAACACTTCAATGGAATTGGCTACTACGGATCACGAGCATCCAAAGGCAAATTTTTAGAAGAAGCACCTAAGGCAAATATTTTACACCTCGCAACACATGCAATCGTCAATGATGAAGTACCGATGAACTCGTCTCTCCAATTTTTTTCTGATTCCACAGAACAATCGCTTAGGGTTCATGAAATCGCACAACTTAATCTAAACAATAAGTTAGTAGTTTTAAGCGCATGTGAAACTCAAAGTGGAAAATTTGCCAACGGAGAAGGATTGTTGAGTATTACGCGTGCTTTTCAATTGGCTGGAAGTCACAACTTAATATGTACTTTATGGCCTGTCAATGATAATATTGCTGAAAATATCATCCGAAACTTTTGGAGTCACACTGATGAAGGACATGCGACCAGTTTACGGAAAGCAAAATTACAATATCTACAAAATTGTAGTGAGCTGTATGCGCATCCATTTTATTGGTCCTCTTTCATCTTTCAGGGGCAAAATCAGCCAATTCAACAACGAAATAATACGGCATTTTATATCGGTTTTACCTTATTTCTAGGTGTATTGGGGTTTCTTTTCTTAAAGTTTAAAAAATAATTCTATCCAATCGTTCACGTTTTCAAATCCTTTACGACTTATGGTATTGAAATACTTTATTTAAGTCACCTTTAAAAGAATTGAAAATGAAAAACACTCAAATTTTAATTAGAAAAACCACCTTTTTAACCACGTTATTATTTATCGTTGGTATAGTTTGCCTATCAACAGGATGTAAAGATGATCCAAAAGATCCAACCATTTCGGAATTAAAAGTATGTATAGAGAGTGGAATTGACAACGTCCTATGTCAAAGCAATACATCTACATTTGACGAGGACACACCAGCAATATATATCTCCGGTATTTTTGATAATATTGATCAAAACACAAATATTACTTTCACTTTATTCGGAAAAGATTCGAATGCTAATTGGATCAATCTCTCGACAACAACGAACAGTCCTTCAGAAACAGGTACATTTGAAGATGACGTGGTACGATTTAGAATGAATGCATTCTTCAAGAAAAGTGAAGATGTCCAGTGGGCAAAAACGGATTATAGAATCGATGTAGAAATTGCAGGCGCTCAAGCAGATGACTCGGTCGAGTTTGAGGTAGAGTAGTTTTGAAATTTATAAGTTTAGAAATTAAGGACATTGAAATTTTGTGGCCTTAATTTCTAAATTTGTATGTTGAGCTAAGGCTTCGCCTTCGCTCTCGCTAAAAGCAAAATTTCTTTTTGCATCGTGAAGGCTGGATAATTACTCGAAAAGATAGTATCAAACCTCTTTCGCCCGATAAGCCCTCACCACATTTTTGATCTTTCCAAAGGCACGTTGAGCAACACTCTTATGCTCCTCGTCATGATTGAGTTCATTACAAAATTCCATGACCTCAACTAATTTTTCAAAACCTGTCGGACTGATCGTCTGAAATCTACCGTTCACCGTCGCCGTATCAAATCCCCAATCGAAGTCCAAGCAATACTTCAGCATATCAGAACTCATGGAGATATCTGAAAATTCTTCCGTCAACGAACTTTCAAAATGGAGTAGGGCATTCATCGACAAAACAACAACTTCCTCCAAATCCTTCAAGTAAATCTTTAAGGTTGGAATTGCTTTTCTTTCCGTTGCAGATTTTTTTGATTGAACTTTGTTGTAAAATTCTTTTGCAGACTGAATGAGATATTCTTTCTCAATTTGAACGCTACCTAACTGCATCCGGTTTTCTAAATCCAAAATCGCATTTTGATAAGTCAACATAGAATTGACGTTATTCCAATTATCATTTTTAAAATCCCAAATATCTCCTGGCGCCAAAATAATCGGAATAGAAATTCGATTTTGATCAAAATGATTGAGCACTTCATTTGGTGTGTTCATGTATTGATTGAAGTAGAAATTTTCTTGGTGGCAAAACCAAACATAACTCGCAAATGGGACGATATACTTTGGCAGAAAAGTAGACAACTGCTTATCCATTTGAGTGAGTTTACGATCTGCAGCTGCTTTTATTTTCGATGGCTTACTGACATTCCCTTCATGTTGTGCAAATGAGAATTGCGTAAACAACACATCAATTTCACCCATCAATTTTTGAATCGGCAATAAATCAATGGTCCGTTTTAAAACACAATCATTGGTATTTAGAAAAGTACCAGAATCTGTTTTTACCCCCAACCAAGAATCATGACCCAATGGGTTACAAATTATCTTGAAGCCTGGTACCAATATTTTCCATTCAAATGCCTTGAGTTCAACAATTGCTTTAAAGCCTAAAGTTTTACAAAATTCAATGACTTTTTGATCTCCTGTTTCTTGGTAAAGGATGGTAATATTTGCACGATACTTTGGATGGATTTTTTTCAAATTCGGTGGAAAGAAATGATCTGGATGTTCATGCGAAAACCAGATATGCGTTATTTCTTTGAACCGCTCATATTCAAATTTAGTTTCAACCAAATGTTGCCAACCATTATGAAAGACGGTGCCTTCCAGCCAAGGATCGGTCATTAAGTTAATACCCTTTTCCTTGTATATTATAGAGGCGTGATTGACAAACTCGAATATCATGCTTAGATTGTTATATAGTCTTGAGTTATTCTACGGCTCAAGATAAACATAGTTCCACTTATTTTACCCGCCAAAATTTTGTTTCCCTCAAATTTTAGAAGTTAGATATTATAACTAATTTTAATCCATCACCGATGCAGACATTATTATACCATATCCTTTTTGTCGTGATGCTATTTGTTTCTGGAGAAATAGTAGCACAAAATAATTTAAGCGGAACCTGGGAAGGTACGATTGAACAAACCAAAGGAGATCTTCATTCTGAATTTGATCTGACCATGAAAATTGTACAAAGTGGAAATGAAATTATCGGTCGCAGTACGATCCAGATTGATGGGATGTTTGTAGAAATGGAAATCAGAGGCTCCGTTCACAGCGGTGTCTTCACTCAAATTGATGACACGCGAATTATCGATTCCAAAGAAAAAGATGGTATCGAATGGTGTGACAAATCCTACCAGTTGGTTTACAAATTAAAAGATAAACAAAAAGTACTCGAAGGACATTGGCAAGGAAAGACTTCATTTTCTACTTGCACTCCTGGCAAAATTTATTTGAAGAAGCAGGTGATTCGGGCTTAAAGGAAATTTGTAATGCAGTATCGCTTGTTAATTTTAGGTTGCAATTGAACTTTGAACTATTTCACTTAAAATTTGGTTATATTCGTACATGACAAAGAAAGTTAAATACCTATCTTATATTGAAGAAACTAAAAAGCATCACAAGCTTTTAGACAAAGTCGCAAAAAAATCCTCGCGCAAAGCTGTCAAGAAATCTCATCAAAAGTCAGTACCTGTTACTTATCTTGAAGGCGAACATATTGTTAAAGAAGATTCTAAAGGAAAAAAAACGATCCTTAAAGAATTAAAAAACAATAGAAGAAAAGTCGTGAAAGGTGAAAAAGCGAAACTACCAAAGAAATAAACGTCTCCGAATTTTTGCGGGTCCAAATGGTTCTGGAGAAACAACTATACTTGAACAAATTGATCATCAATTTGACTTAGGCACATATATCAATGCCGATGAGATTGAGAAGGTTTTAAATCAAGACGGTGAAATTTCTTTTAATTATTTTGGCTTGAGTTCCTTTTCTAAAAAAAGTTTTCAAAGCAAAATTCAAAAGCATGCACTGTATTCAAAAGCAAAATTGGAAGGCTATTCAATTGATCTAAATTTGGAAGATCAAATCTTTTATATTTCAAAAGCTGGTTCCCATTCTTACGAAGCAGCCCTACTTGCTGATATTATTAGATACAAGTTGTTAGCTGAGAATAAAAAAATAACTTTTGAAACAGTTATGTCTCATCATTCCAAAATTGACTTTTTGAAAAAAGCTAAAAAGAAAGGTTATCAAAACTATCTGTATTATGTTTCCACAGAATCACCGCTAATAAATGTCGAACGAGTTAAACAAAGAGTTGAACTAGGAGGACATCCAGTAGCACCCAATAAAATAAAATCCCGATACAAAAAATCATTAGGATTATTAAAAGAGGCGATAGATCAAACCTATAGAACTTTCATTTTTGACAATTCTGAGAAAGAACCTAAATTAATTCTTGAAGTCTTTAGAGGAGAGGATGTAACCTACTTCCATGAGGAAGTTCCACATTGGGTAGAAAAGTATTTGTTCAAATAATTCTCTACAAGATAATCTTTAAATGAAAATATCGCTTTGCTAATTTTAGGTTGCCAACTCAAGTTGGCAATTACGTTAACTACTTACCCATCAACCATCACTTTAATCGATTTTAAAGAAACCAATTCCCTTTCCATTCGGTTGTTATATTATCCTCAAATGTGATACATTTGCAGCTCAATAATTCAATCAAAAAATTCATGTCAGTAGTAGATGAAATAAAGGATAGTGTAGTAAAAGGTGTTGAAGACTTATACGGCATCAAAGTCGATCCTGAAAAAGTGATTACCAGCTTGACTCGTAAAGAGTTTACCGGTGATTATACCGTAGTCGTTTTTCCATTTTCAAAAATGGCGAAAAAGAAACCGGACGAAGTAGGAGCAGAGATGGGCGAATATTTGGTCAAAAACATCGCACAGATCGATGACTCCAATGTCATCAAAGGATTCTTGAATTTATCATTATCTGATGCTTACTGGAAAAATTTCCTCTTCGATATTGCTGGAAATGAATCCTACGGAAAATTTGACAAAAACGGAAAAACAGTTTTGGTTGAATTCTCCTCACCGAATACCAACAAGCCTTTGCACCTTGGTCACATACGAAATATCCTGTTAGGTTGGTCTGCCTCTAAGATATTAGATGCAGCAGGTTATGAGGTCAAGAAAGTTCAGATTATTAATGACCGTGGTATTGCTATTTGCAAAAGTATGATTGCTTGGAAACTTTTTGGTGAAGGTGCTACACCAGAATCAACAGGCATGAAAGGAGATCATTTTATTGGTAAATACTATGTTCAATTTGAAACGGCTTTTAAGGAAGAATACAAAGCATGGCAGGATGCTCCTGATCGCCCAGATGTACCTTCTCCAGATTTATTGGTGAGTGGAGTGATGACAGAGGAAGCATTTTGGAAAAAGAATAAAAACTGGTATTTCAACAATCATAGTAAGTTAGGTGCTGCTGCAAAAGAAATGTTATTAAAATGGGAAGCGAATGATGAAGACACGCGCAACCTGTGGAAGCAGATGAATGGCTGGGTATATGAAGGATTCGAAGAAACTTACAAAAACTTAGGAGTTGATTTTGATAAACTATATTACGAATCTGACACTTACCTTTTAGGAAAA
>CALFWW010000054.1 GCA_937928575.1 uncultured Saprospiraceae bacterium
AAATAGCCACCCCAATGATCAGGCTTCGGAAAAAATGCTTGCCCTTCAAATTTCTTGGCGTACTTATCAAAATTATCTTTTAGCACATCATAATCATCAATCGGGGTTGACTGATTCGAAGCCCATGCTCCTATTCTACTCTTGATTGGTCTTGTATCAAAATATGCTTGAGCAATTTCGTCTGACAACTTTTCAACCGATCCTTGAATTCTGATTTGCGTTTCCATCCCTAGCCAGTTGAAGACCAAAGCAGCATTTGGATTTTCGGCCAAGTCTCTCCCCTTCTTACTTTCGTAATTGGTATAAAATCTAAACCCGTTTTCATCATACCCTTTTAATAGTACAATTCTAGCAGAAGGAATTCCATTTTTATCTGCAGTTGCAAGCGTCATGGCATTGGGTTCTGGGACCCCATTTTCTAATGCCAAATCAAAAAGACTTCCGAAAACATCGTATGGGTTTTCAGAAAAAGTAGTCATGGCATCAAAGCCCTTGGTATATTCTTCTCGGAGGTCCGCTAATTTCTTGATTGATTTATCCATTGCTCTAAAATCAGATTATTCTTTAATAGGTAAACGCTTGAAGTAAGAAAGTGTTTGGATCATTTTTGAGAAACACATATGCTGACAAAAATCAATGCGTTGGTCACATACCCAATTTTTAGTAAAGCTACCTAAAAATTCATATTTCAAAATTTTCTAGCACCTAAGTTATTCGAAATAAGTCTTTAAAATAAGTGATTCTTTTTTCATACCAATCAAGTCTATCATTCTCTCATGACACATTAATTAAAGCCAACGAAAGCCAACTCATTTATCGTCACACAAACTAGTACCCCGAAAAGTGTAATTCAAGTCCTTTCTATTTACACTAACCTCAAGTGGTCTTAAATTAAACTCTCTGCGAACAAACACTGCCAAAAATCCTCCTCTAATTTTTTCGCCATTGCCACTCCCCACCCAATTTAACCGAGACGCTTATGTTACTATCCAAGACTTTACGAGCAGTTATTATTTGTCTGCTTTTCAATATCGCTTCTTTCGCCAACAATATTATTATTGTTGAAAGTCAGTCTTACCATCCATTACATATCATGGATCAGGAATGGTTAAATATGGCAAATTATCATGGTGATACCGGTACTATTCATCCGCAATCTATCTTAAGTGACGCCAATGCGTTAGCCCAAGCGGATGCATTGATTGTCTCTTCAGCAGTAATATTGTTAGATGATAATAAAATTAACAACATATTGACATTCATCCAAAATGGTGGAAATGTGTATCTACAAAGTGAATTCACCATGTCATTAGCCGGCAATGTCGCTTTCCAACAAATTGCTACTGATTTAGGTGTCACTTTTAATTGGGAAAACGAATTTCCTGGTTATGTCAATCCCATTGTTTTGGCAAGTTCATTAACCAATCAATCTCCTTCTGATGTTACATTTGATTATTTCTTTTATGCAGGATCTGGATCAGGAGATGAAAATGTGGAAGTGATTGCAGATTATTTAGGTGATGGTGTAGGATTCAGCATTCAATCACCTGTAGCTGGACAAGGAAAAATCGTTACCCTATCAGACCAAGATTGGATCAGACAACAATTAAATTTTGATGCACTTGATTATATTTATCAATTTATAAATACGGTTCCTTTTGTTGCACCAGAATTAGAAATTCAGGCAACGAATATGGCCACCTGTCCTGGTGACATTGTCAACTTCACTGCAATGGTCGACGATATTCCAACACCATATACCCTACAATGGTTTATCAACGATATTATTTTACCAGGTGTGACAAGTGTTTCTTTTTCGACAGCTCCAACTCCTGGAGATATTATTACCTGTGAAATTACTTTTCAAAAACCAACTGGCGAGACCTGTGTTGTTGAATCAAATGAAATTATTATTCCTCCTTTCGACGTTCCCAGTGTACCGAACCTCACTATGACCGTCAATACCACGGATCTTTGCGGAAGTGAAACTGCTTTTTTTAATTCAACACTTGATAATAATACGGACCTATCCAACTTTTCATATACATGGATAATAAATGGACAAGTTGCCTCTATCACACCAGCTATGGCTGCAAGTATCGGAAATTTTCAAGACGGCCAAGTGGTAACTTGTAAACTAACCTATGACACACCTTGCAATAGTGGTTTAGTCGTCGTTTCCAATCCGATCACTATGAATGTGACAACTCCAGTTTCTCCAACAATAGAGATAACAGGAAACACAACAATATGTAGTGGAGATCTCATTGAATTGAATGCAAGCGGTGTTCATTGGGGAACGAATCCAACATTTGAATGGTTAGTTGATGGAGTTAGCTCTGGTCAAACAGGAACAACATTTAGTGCTAATAACCTAACAAATGGACAGATTGTAACTTGTGAAGTGATTTCGAGTATTGATTGTTATACTGTAAACACTGCTGTATCTAATAGTGCAATTATCAATGAAACCAACACATTAAATCCAACCATTTCAATTTCAGCAAGTCCTGAAGATTGTCCAGGTGAAATAATCACTTACACCGTTTCAGGAAATGAGTGGTCTGATAATGCAGTGACAGAATGGTTTATTGATGGTGTGGCAACTGGAAATAATGCACCACAATTAAGTTCAAATAATTTTAGTGCAGGTCAAACAATCTCTTGTGAATTAAGTAATCTATCCGCGTGCTCTGCTGTTACTTCATTGGGATCAAATGTGTTGACTGTCTCTTTTGCTCCGACGATCACTCCGTTGGTTGAAGTGATGGCAACTCCAACTGGTTGTCCAGGAGAGGAAATTACATTCACCGCTACTGGAATGAATTGGGATCCAAATGCGCAAATGCAGTGGTACATGGATGGTGTTGCCGTAGGAAATAATACGGATGAGTTAACTGGTACAAATTTCAATGCGGGTCAAATCATCAATTTCGAATTAAGTAATTTAAGTTCATGTTACAGTTCCTCTTCTGTAATTTCAGTTGGTGCTATCGTAGCCTTTTTACCGACGATTACTCCTTCGATTTCGATTGCTGCAAGTCCTATGGTATGCCCTGGTGAGCTCATCACTTATACCGCTTCTGGAAATAATTGGGATTCTAATGCGCAACTGGAGTGGTTTATTGATGGTGTTGCAACCGGAAATAATACAACGGAATTCGCTGCTTCGAATTTTGTAGATGGTCAAATTATCAGTTGCGAATTAAGCAATTTATCATCCTGTTATAGTGTTTCTTCATTGATATCAAATGACTTGACAGTGGAATTTTTACCGACTACTTTTCCTACAATTGAAATTTCAACTGGCGCTCCCGTTTGTCCAGGTGAGACAATTACTTATAATGCAATTGGGACAGATTGGGACAACAATTCTCAACTAGAATGGTTTATTGATGGAATCACAACCGGAAACACCTCTGATGAATTTTCATCTAACAATTTAGTTGCAGGACAAGAAGTCACTTGCGTTTTGAGTAATTTATCTGGTTGCTCCAACACAACTTCTTTGGTTTCAAATAATATTACGGTTTCTTTTGCACCAACCATTTATCCAACCATTGAAATCACGACAACGAACACTTCTATTTGCGAAAATGAAATGGCAACATTGACTGCAACTGGAATGGATTGGGGAATCAATTATCAATTAACCTGGTTTGTAGATGGTCAAATGGTTGTCTCAGGAACTACGGATTTAGAACTAAATATCAATAGTGAAAATCAAACTGTTACTGCTCATATTATTTCTGATTTGGATTGTGCAGACGGTACAGCAGTAGTCTCCAATCCAATTTCTTTTCAATTCATTGAACCAAGTGAGCCGATTGTAACCGTTGGAGTTGATGCTTTCAATTGCATCACCAATGATTATATTATAAAAGCGGACGGTATAAACCTAGGAACCAATCCTTCTTATGAATGGTTTGTTGATGACATCAGCATCACCAATAATGGCAACGTTTTGACTACTAACTTACAACCTGGTCAGACAGTTTCTGTAACAATACAAACAGAAAATGAGTGTACTGCAGCTACTGCAAATTCAAATTTATTAGTAATTGAAATTAATGAATTAATTACTTCAATTGCGGAACAAGGAGATGCACTTTGTGATGGTGGAAATGGTTTTGCTAGACTGGAAACAACAGGTGGACAAGCACCCTACTCATACATGTGGTCAGATAATAACACTAATGAATTTAGAACTGCCATTGAAGCAGGAATTTACCAAGTCATCATCACGGATGTAAACGGATGTGAAGACAAAATAGAAGTAGAAATCGGTGAACAAGTCGGTCCTCAAATTCAAGATATTGAAGTGAATGATGTCAACTGTACTGAAATTTACGGAAGTGCAGCTGTTTTTATTGAAAGTGAAAACGATGTAATCATCAATTGGAAAAATGAAGACGATCAGATTCTAAGCACAGAACCAATAGTTAGCAATTTGATTGTTGGAAAATATCATGTTGAAATATCAGATGCTAATGGTTGTTTTGACACTAAAGAATTCGAAGTACAGAAAATGACAGCACCAGATATTGTAATCAATGATCACATTGAAGTCATCACAGGTGAATCGACTGAATTGCAACCTCAATTCTCTCATGGTCAAAATGGAATGAGCTTTGAATGGTCCCCTGCCATTGGTTTGTCATGTACAGATTGTGAAAATCCAATCGCGACTCCATTTTCTACAACAACCTATACATTAAGTGTGACTACAGCGGATGGATGTCAGAATAGCACTAAAGTCACGATATATGTAGCAGAATCTAACAATGTATATGTACCAAATATTTTCTCACCAAATAGTGATGGTGTCAATGATTACTTATTGGTTTATGGTGGTCAGGAAATTCAACAAATCAATTCTATGATGGTTTTCAATCGCAATGGTGAAACTATTTTTAGCAAAAAAGACATTCAACCAAATGATGAACAAGAAGGATGGGACGGAACTTTTAAAGGTAAGAAAGTGCAATCTGGCGTATATATTTATTTCACGGAAGTTGAATTTATTGATGGTAGAATTGAAATGTTTAAAGGAGATGTTTTCGTCACCGAATAAATTTGAAAAAAGTTAATCTTTATTTATACAAACAAATAACAAAAACACTAAGCGGCTGTCCATTCGACAGTCGCTTTTTTTTAGTTTAAGATCGATTTAGGATCTATAAGATAACCAGCCTATTTGCATCTTGTACTGTTTTGATAGACTCGAGAATGTTAAAATCTTAACATTAAACGAACCAATATTAATTCTTAACAGTTTTACGTTATAGAGATTGACATGATATATATCTATTCTGTTAAAAATTGAATATCTTGTTTTTGAAATAAATCTATAAATCAACCTATCATGACAAAAGGAATTATCCTCTCAGGAATCGCAGCAGTATTAATCGGTATTGGAATCAATGAAGCATTTATCAAAAATGATATTGCTGACTTCAAGCTTTTCGAACAAGCACCAGCTACTACTGCAGAATTTCCAAAAGCGGCAACGATCACTGAAGCTGCACCATTCGTAGAAGAAGTTAAGAACGAAAAAATCGTCATCAGTGAGCAAAGTATTAAAGTAGCCTTTTTGTTAGATACAAGTGGATCGATGAGTGGTTTGATTGAACAAGCAAAATCACAACTTTGGCAAATCCTAAATCAGCTAGCAACCGCGACTACTGAAAATGGGCAATGGCCACAAATTGAAATTGGTTTGTATGAATACGGAAAATCTGGTGCGACCAACCATATCAGAAAGCTAAGTAATTTCACCAAAGACATGGATTTTATTTCTGAGCAATTATTTGCTTTGACAACGGGTGGTGGGACTGAAAACTGTGGTGAAGTCATCATGACTTCTTTAAATGAATTGACTTGGGGTGAAAAGGCGAAAGATTTGAAACTAATTTTCATAGCTGGAAACGAACCGTTTTCGCAAGGCCCAATCAACTATGTAACTGCTGTCAAAAAAGCAAAAGAGAATGAAATTTATGTCAACACTATTTTCTGCGGTCAATATGACAAAGGATTTGAAACACACTGGGCACGTGGCGCTAAATTGGGCGGAGGTGAATACATGAATATCAATCATAACACGGTAACTGCATATGTCCGTACACCAGTCGATAAAAAGATTACAAAATTGAATGCTAAATTAAATTCCACGTACGTTCCATATGGCAAGTATGGAAAAGACAAGGCTAGAAATCAAAAGATGCAAGATAAGAATGCAAGTTCTTATAGTGAATCAAATGCTGCAGAAAGAGCGATATTTAAAAGTTCTGTCAACTATCAAGCTGATGATTGGGATTTGGTAGATGCTTATAAAAAAGATCCAACCATTTTGGAAAACATCAATGAGTTACCAGAAACTTATCAAGGAATGAGTAAAGACGAGTTGATCGCTAAAATTGAAATGATGTCGAATGAACGTGCGCAAGTCCAAAATGAAATCCGCAAGCATCATGTTGAAAGAATGAAGTATCTCAATAAGAATCGCAATAATGATAAAAACTTGAGTAACTCTATTCGTAAGTCTTTGGAAACTCAGGCTAAGCGGAAGGGCTATCGATTGGGTGAATAGATCTTTTTTCCGTATTTGGATGAGCTCCCTACAAATAAAAAACCCTGTCAAATTTTCATTGACAGGGACAAAACAAAAAACAAACACTATGAACAAACACTAAGGTATATCTCGATTTTTTCAGACAGAGTTTACCTTTTGCAATAGTGTTGCTATTTGAAATCTTATGGGTGTTTTGTGTTAGGTGTAGAAGAATAAAAAATCCCCCGACATTGCCGGGGGACAAAACAAAAAACAAAAACTATGAACAAACACTCACCCTAATTCTTTATGTTGGTTTTCTAGAAATAGAAGGACCTACATTTTATTCCGTTAGTGAGTGTATTCGTTGCAGAGAATAATAAAAGTTCATTTGGCTTTTGACGCTTTATTTCTCGCTCTGCTGTCATCGCTTTACAATAATCAATTAATGCAAATAGCAGACCAAAAATGGTAGAAGTACTACTCGATTTGTGACATAGTATATACAGTTGTACACGAGCTAACACCTTATTAATCAACCATTTCCAGTTGCTCAATGTTATTTTTATTCGGCTTAAAAACCTTTTTAATTGATGATTTTGCTCTATAAGCCAACCAATACATAACTGGTACAACGATCAATGTTAGGAAAGTCGCGAAGATTAAACCGTATATAACCGTCCAAGCCATAGGTCCCCAGAAAGCAACATTATCACCACCTAAGAAGTATTGACCATCCAACTCAGAAATAAAGGTGAAAAAATTGAAATTAAACCCAATTGCTAATGGAATCAGACCCAACACCGTCGTGATTGCCGTCAACAGTACAGGTCGAAGTCTGGTCGCACCACCTTGAATGATTGCATCTTTGATATCCTGATCACTCAACTGACTCATATCTTCCAATCCTTTATCTTCCCGTTTTCGTTGGACGAGCAAATTCACATAATCAATTAACACAATCGCATTATTCACAACAACTCCTGCCAACGATATAATACCAATACCCGTCATGATAACAATGATGTCCATACTGGTCATTACGTAGCCGAGAAATACACCGATCGTAGAAAACAAAACCGATATCAAAATAATAAACGGCGATATAAAAGAATTGAACTGCGCTACCAAAATCACAAAAATTGAAAATAACGCAATCATTAAGGCAGAAGATAAAAACTCCATCTCTTCAGTTTGCGATTGCTGCTCACCGGTAAATGCATAGGTCATTCCCTCCGACAAATCATAATCTTCCATCAAGTCTTCAATTTCAGGAACAATATCGTTGGCATAATATCCATCCAATAAATTCGAAGAAATCGTTACGACTCTCTTTTGATTTTTTCTTTGAATAGAGCTATAAGTCGATGTAAAACGAATATCTGAAACAGACGAAATCGGCACTTGACTAATTTGACCATTCGCAGGACTTCTGAAAGTAATTCTTTGATTGAGAATTGCGTCTATATTGTTACGATACTTCTCATCTACTCTTACAAATATAGGATACTCATCTTCTCCTATTTTGAAAGAAGAAACTTCACTTCCGAAAATAGCGGTACGAATGGAGCTGGCAATATTGTAAGTCGACACGCCATATCGTCTTGCGGCCTCTCTGTCAATGTTAACTTCTACTTCTGGCTTCCCCAAATTCACATCGGCCTTCAACTCTTCAATTCCTCCGATATTTTTCGAATTAATATGTGCAATTAATTTTTCTGCCATGATGGACAACTCATCAATTTCTTCTCCTGTGATTTCCAAGTTGATAGGTTTTCCAACTGGAGGTCCCGCAGCATTTTGATCGACCACTATTTTCAAACCTGGATATCCTTTCATGCTATCTCGAATTTTTTCTTTGATCATAGTAGTTGAAATGCCATCACGATCTTTTGAAGGAACGAATGCAACGGTGATTCTTGCCTTATTAGGAGAGGCACCTGGCTCGGGTGGCGCATTGGGATCGGAAGTGTTTTCACCAATTTGAGACAAGACAGACTCAACGACTTTTGAATAAGGCTCAACCGTTTCAATTACTTTATCTTCCAAATCTTTCAATGCAGCATTTGTTTCTTCGATATCTTTTCCCATTGGCAATTCCACAAACGCATTGACATACAAAGGATCTTGATCAGGGAAGAATAATACTTTCGGTGCATAGATTCCCAACAATACAAAAGATCCAATCATCAAGAAAATTGTACCAACAAAAACGACCACAGGTGTAAATTTGTATAAAGCTAAATTCACAAACTTATAATAGAATCTTTCAAGTGCAGGTAATATTTTTTCTTGAAAGTAAAAAGAAGCAGGTCTCAAAAATACCATATTCAACAAAGTGATGATCGCAACTAATACGAGTAAATTTCGCAACCAATCGACTTGACCAAGATGTGCCAATGCTGCAAATATCAAAATCAAGATCACTCCAATTATATTGTTACGTAATTGACGATTTCTTGCTTTTTTCGTTGCTGCTTTTTGATCTACCTTCATAAAGGTGGCCGTAAAAACTGGGTTGATTACCAATGCCACAAATAAGGAAGATAACAGAACTATAATCAAAGTAATTGGTAAATATTTCATAAAGGAACCCATAATTCCTGGCCAAAAAGCCAATGGGAAAAATGCAGCCAAGGTCGTAGCAGTCGAAGCGATAATTGGCAATGCAACTTCACCTGCTCCATATTTTGCTGCTCGTTTTCCAGAATAGCCTTCTTGCATATACCGATAAATATTTTCTACCACCACAATCCCATTGTCTACTAAAAGTCCCAACGCTAAAATTAACGCAAACAGCACCACCATATTAATAGTATAGCCAATCAAATTTAAAATCATAAAACCCATCAACATCGACAATGGAATCGCTAACCCCACAAACATCGCGTTTCTCAATCCTAAGAAAAACAACAATACAACAACAACTAATATTACACCTGAGACAATACTATTTTCCAAATTCGATACTTGATCACGAGTAGCAATTGATTGATCATTAAAAGTAGTGACTTGCAATGCTTCCGGGAATTTTTCCTTTTTTGCTTTTGCAATTACTTCATTAATTTTATCAGAAGAAGACAATAAATTCTCCCCTTTTCTTTTGATGACATCTAGTGACACAACAGGCATTCGGTTGGCACGTGCAATACTTGTTTTATCTTTGTAACCCATCTTCACCGAAGCAATATTTTTCAGGTAAATTGGGTTTTGATTTTCGCTTTTTATGATTAGATTTTCTAGTTCACGAACATTTTCAAATTCACCATTTACTTTTACTGCTCTTCGGAATCCATTGGTCACCATTTCACCACCTGACATATTCATGTTCTCCATTTTGATGGCATTCTCGACATCACCAAAAGAAACGCGAAGTGCTTCCATCTTTGGAATATCCATATCTACTTTCACTTCTGTTTCCAATGCTCCTTTCATTTGAACTTCAGAAATCTCATCAATGTCTTCAATTTTATCTTGCAAATATTCTGCGTATTCTTTGAGCTGCTCGTTGGTGTAATTTCCAGCCACATTTACCGTCAAAATCGGAATAGCAGCCGTGTTTACTTCCATCACCAGAGGATCTTGTGTCAAATCATTTGGCAATTCTGATTTTGCTTTATCGACTGCATCTTTTGTTTTCCGCAAGGCATCATTCATATCAATCTCGGTGATGTATTCAGCAGTGATAATCGAGTAATCTTGCATTGATGTTGACTTCACATCCTTGATACCAGTGACACTCATCAGTTCCTTTTCAATTGGACGTGTGACCAATGTTTCAATATCTGTTGCTGAATTTCCAAAATGAACGGTATTGACAAATACCGTTGGAAATGTGGCATCTGGAAACTGCTCTTTCGGCATGTTGACATATGCACTCACACCAAACAATAAAATGATGAAGGTGATAAAAAATACCGTCGTTCCGTTATCAACTGCTAGTGTTGACAATGAAAATTCTTTGGACCCTTTCTTTTCGTTATTTTCGTTTTGTTCAACCATTGTTTTCTTCAGTTGTTTCTTTTAATTCTTGAACTTCCAACAATTCATTTTCAGCGACTGCTCTAGATCCATCTATAATTAAAGCTTCACCACCCTCTAACCCTGAAGTGATGATAATATTCCCTTCATAGCTCTCACCAGTTTCTACATATACTTTTTGAGCAGCAGGTCCCTCAGGAGAATCTTTTTTGATAAAAACAAAGTCTTTACCAGTTACCTCTTGCTGAACCAATTCAATTGGAATACTGATAACATTTTTTTCAGCGTAGTCATTGATCATCATCATCGCAAGTAAGTTAGGTTTTAATAAACCTTTGCTATTGCTCATATCGACTTCAACTTTGAAAGTACGATTGGCAGGATTGATACTTCTTCCCAACAATGAAACTCTTGCATTTTTCTCAATATCTAAAGCCGGAAATTTAATGTTAACCATCGCACCTCGTTTAACCGCACTTAAATATGTTTCAGGAACATCGGCAACTACTTTGATACGTGCAGTATTCAAAATCTGAATGATCGGCATACCCGGAGAAGCCATCTCCCCACTTTTTGCAACCACCCGATCTACATAACCAGAAATGGGTGCATAAACATTGGCTTTTGTCATATTGAACTTTACGGATTCAATACTTTTTTCCAGTCTTTCTTTGTTATTTTTTGCTTGAAGGTATTGAACTTCAGAACCAATTTTTTGATCCCATAATCTTGATTGTCGTTCATAAATATCAGTCGCTAATTCAAGAGACTTTTGCAATTCCGCAACTTGTTTGTTAACAGATTCCATATCTACACTTGCAATCAAAGCCCCTTTTTTAACGTAATCTCCTTCTTTAGAATTCATGTTCAAAATACGGCCACCTACTTCACTACTTGCGCCGACTACATCATCTGCTTGTACGGTTGCTTGAATTTCTACATACTTTTTAAAATCAGATTTTTCTACCAATTGCGTTGTCACTAAACGTTTCGGTTTTTCTGTGTCACCACTTAATTCACCAATATCCGCTTTCAATTGATCAATCGATTGTTTCAGTTCTTTTAGCTCTGCTTTCTTGGTTTTCAACAAAGCTTTTTTCCCTTCCAAATCAATTGGAACTTCGGCAACAGCCCCAGATTGCCCATCTTGCCCACAAGAGACCAAGACACATGCCAAGGAAAAAATTAGAATAAAATATTTCATATTAGTTGTACGTTTTTAAAGTTAGTTTCCTAATGCAATTTCCAAATCAGTTTTCGCAACCAACAAAGAATAGAGCGCATTGATATAATTAGATTGAGCGGT
>CALFWW010000055.1 GCA_937928575.1 uncultured Saprospiraceae bacterium
CCGACGATCCATGTATCGGAGCTTCTGTCATTACCAGAACTTGGACACTAGCTGATGATTGTGGTAATGCAACTGTATTAACTCAATTAATCACATTGGAAGATACAACTGCTCCTACTTTTGTAACACCGGCTGATGTAACTATCGAATGCGATGTAGACAATGTCGACCTTTCTAACACTGGAGATGCAACTGCGGAAGCGGACAATTGTGATACCACAATTGGTCAGGCAATGTATACCGATTCTGTTGCAGTTTCTCCATTATGCGCAGGTAACTACACCATCTTCAGAACTTGGTCACTAACCGATAATTGTGGTAACAACACCACTGATATTCAAACAATTTCCGTAGGCGATAACACTGCTCCTACTTTCACATTGCCGAATGACACCATCATCGAATGCAACTTAGATCCAAACGATTTAGCAATCGTCGGTGATGTAACGGATGAAGCGGATAATTGTGATACCACTTTAGGAGAAGCGACTTATTCCGACTCAGTATCTGCAGATGATCCTTGTGTTGGTGCTTCTGTAATTACAAGAACTTGGACACTCTCAGATGAATGTGGTAACAATACAACTGCAATTCAGGTCATTACTTTAGAAGATACGACGGCGCCGACATTTACAGTGCCGACCGATATCACGATCGAGTGTGACGTCGATCCAGCTGATCTAAATATTGCTGGAGATGTAACGGACGAAGCAGATGAGTGTGATACGTCTCTTGGTGAGGCAACATATAGTGATGCTGTCTCGCAAAACGATCCTTGCTTTGGTGCAACTGTAATTACCAGAACTTGGACATTAGCGGATGATTGTGGAAATGTTACTAATCAGATTCAAACGATTACGTTAGAAGATACGATTGCACCTACGTTTACAGCGCCTGCCGATATCACCATCGAATGTGATGTGGACCCAGCCGACTTATCTATTGTTGGCGATGTTACTGATGAAGCGGACAATTGTGATACTTCTTTAGGGCAAGCTAGCTACACAGATGCTGTATCTACCAACGATCCTTGTATCGGTACTAGTATTATCACCAGAACATGGACATTGGCGGATGATTGCGGTAATGCAACAACATATATACAAACGATTACTTTAGAAGATACGACAGCTCCTTCATTCACACAGCCTGCGGATATCACAATCGAATGTGATGTGGACCCAACTGACTTAACGGTTGTAGGTGACGTAATGGATGAAGCGGATAATTGTGATACTTCTTTAGGTCAAGCAACTTACACAGATGCTATTTCTCAAGACGATCCTTGTGTCGGCACTGCTGTAATTACCAGAACTTGGTCATTAGCAGATGCATGTGGAAACGATTCTATTGCAATTCAAATCATCACATTGGAAGATACAACGGCTCCTACATTTGTAACGCCTGCTGATTTGACTATCGAATGTGATGTAGACAATGTGGATTTGACAAATACTGGAGATGCAACTAGTGAAGCTGATAATTGTGATACTTCAATCGGACAAGCTACTTATACCGACTCAATCGCGGTATCTCCGTTATGCGCTAATCACTATACTATTTTCAGAGCTTGGTCATTGACAGATGATTGCGGAAACAATACTACTGATATTCAAATGATTTCTGTAGGTGATAACACGGCTCCTACTTTCACTGTACCAATTGACATTACACTTGAATGTAGTCTTGATCCAAGTGACACAAACTTAACTGGAGATGCAACAAACGAAGCAGATAATTGTGACGAAACCATTGGTGATGCAACCTACACAGATGTGCTTCAAGATAACACACCTTGCAATGGCGCGTCGATTATAACCCGTACTTGGTCATTGACAGATGAATGCGGAAATAATACAACTGCAATTCAAACAATAACCTTACAAGACACGGATGCTCCTTCATTTACAGTGCCTGCAGATATCACGATTGAGTGCGATCAGGATGCATCTGACCTAAATACGGTTGGTGATGCAACTGATGAAACAGATAATTGTGATGAAACCATTGGTGATGCAACCTATACTGATGTAGTTACCACAAATGATCCTTGTATCGGTGCTTCTATAATTACAAGAACTTGGTCATTGTCGGATGATTGTGGAAATAACTCAACAGCTATTCAGATCATTACAATGGAGGATACAACTTCACCTACATTTACAACACCAGATGATGTGACTGTCGAATGTGATATTGACTTAACTGATCCTAACTTTGTAGGCTTTGTAAATGATGAAGCGGACAATTGCGATAGTTCATTAGGATTGGCAGCTTATACGGATTCAATTGTTCAAAGTGGAATCTGTACTTACAACTTTACAGTAATCAGAACATGGGCATTATTGGATAATTGTGGAAATATCACCACTGATATCCAAACAATAACAGTAGGTGATAACACGGCTCCTACATTCACGGTACCAACAGATATCGTTATTGAATGTGATTTAGATCCAAATGATGTTAACATTACCGGAGATGTAACGGACGAAGCTGACAATTGTGACGTGAATCTTGGAGAAGCAATTTATACCGATTCAATTCAAACGAATACACCTTGTAACGGTGCAAGTATTATTACTCGTACTTGGTCATTGACAGATGGATGTGGAAACAACACAACTGCTATCCAAACAATAACATTACAAGATATAGATGCTCCGACCTTTACCGTACCTGATGACATAACAATCGCATGTGAGATTGATCCAACTGAATTAACAATTACAGGTGGCGTCTTTGATGAAACGGATAATTGTGATACATCACTAGGACTTGCGATTTACACAGATTCTATTGCAGTGAACACACCTTGTTTCGGTGCTGCCACTGTCTTCAGAACTTGGGTACTTGCTGACAATTGTGGAAATATCAACACACAAGTTCAATTGATAACGCTTGTAGATTCAGATACACCAACATTTGTAGTACCTGATGATATCACTATCGAATGCGATGTTGACCCAGCTGATCTTACGATTGTTGGTGACGCAACAGATGAAGATGATAACTGTGATAGTTCATTAGGTGAAGCGACTTATACAGATGTTGTTCAAGAAAACACACCTTGTAACGGTGCAAGTATTATCACCAGAACTTGGTCATTAGCGGATGATTGTGGAAATGCAACAACTGCAGTTCAAACAATCACAATAGAAGATACAACGCTTCCAACATTTACAGTACCTGCTGACCTAACCATCGAATGTGATCAGGATGCAAGTGACTTAACTTTTGTTGGAGATGTAACAGACGAGGCCGATAATTGCGACACTTCATTAGGTCAAGCCATCTATACCGATTCAATTGCAACGAATACACCGTGTATCGGCGCAAGTGTGATATACAGAACTTGGTCATTAGCGGATGCATGTGGAAATGATTCTATCGCGATTCAAATCATCACAATGGAAGATACGACAGCACCGACCTTCACAAGTCCTGCTGACATTACAGTAGATTGTGCAATCGATCCGAGTGATTTAGGAATCGTTGGAACTGCTACAAATGAAATGGATAATTGTGATACTTCATTAGGAGATGTGACTTATTCAGATTCAATTGAAGTGAATACACCGTGTGATGGTTCAACATTCATTACAAGAACATGGAGCTTAATCGATGATTGTGGAAATAGTACGACTTCAGTACAAACCATCACAATGTCTGATAACACAGCACCTACGTTTACAATACCTGCAGATATTACGATCGAATGTAGTGAAGACCCATATGATCTTACAAATACTGGAGATGTAACGGATGAGGTGGATGATTGTGATCCAGACCTTGGAGAAGCAGTTTATGATGAAACAATTTTACCAGGTACTTGTGCTGCAGAAAGTGTGATTGAGAGAAAATGGGTATTATTTGATGCATGTGGTAATTTGACAGAAGGAATTCAAACAATTACCATTGTAGATACTGAAGGCCCGACGTTTACAGTACCTGCTGATATCACAATCGAATGTACAGATAATCCAACAGACCTTGACGCAGTAGGAAACGTTACAGATGCAGCGGACAATTGCAACCAAGGACCAGTTGATATTACTTACACGGATGATATTCAGTCAAACAATCCATGTATCGGTGCAACCGTTTACAACAGAACATGGATCCTGACTGATGAGTGCGATAATACATCAACAGCAATCCAGGTGATTACGATGGCAGATACACAAGCACCAACATTCGCTACATTGCCGACTGACATTACAGTTGATTGTGACTCAATTCCAAACCCAGTCATGATGGACGCATCAGATCTTTGTGATCCGAATCCAGCGATTACCTTCAATGAAGTGCAAGAGCCTGGTCCATGTATCGATATCTACGACTTAGTTAGAACTTGGACAGCTACTGATGCTTGTGGAAATGAAACAACACATACACGAAGAGTTACGGTTGAAAACTGTAAGCCAGATGTAACGATTGCATTGGCACCAAACAATGTTGTTTGTGAAGGACAATTCATCACAATCACTGCAACTGTTGGACCTGAATATCCGACTCCAAATTATCAATGGCAATACAGTATTGCAGGTATGATGTGGACAAATATTGATGGGGAAACCAACTCGACCTATACATTCGAAACTCAGCCAACAGATAATGGATGGTATAGAGTGGTTGTTGCAAATTCAGTTGCTGATGTAGACAACACGATTTGCAATACATTGTCTAATGAAGTGTACCTAACTGTATTGTTAGCATCAGAGCCTACAGAACTTGACCTGACGATTTGTGAAGGTGATACTGTAAGCGTTGGAAACATCCCTTACATCACAACAGGAAGTTATGTAGACACATTAACGAACATCCTAGGATGTGATAGTGTCGTATTGTTAGACTTACTAGTGAATCCGAATACGGAAGAGACCTTAGACTTGATGACATGTTACGGAACTTCTGTTGAAGTTGCAGGTGAGACATTTGATGCGGATGGAAACTATGTGATTGACTTGGTCAACTACTTGGGATGCGATAGTACTTTATATGTCAATTTAGATGTACTCGATTCAATTTTCACAAGTACTTACGCAACAGTTTGTCACGGTGAAACCTATGTCTACAATGATGTTGAATATAACACAACTGGTGTTTATACACAATTCTTTACCTCGTACTTAGGATGTGATAGTTCTGTCAACTTAGTGTTAGATGTACTACCCGCAACAGATACAATTGTTTATCAGTCGGCATGTTTCGGTGATGAAATTGTATGGAACGGCGTTACTTATACAGAGACCGGTTCACATGATTTAGAACTACAAAACGTCTATGGATGTGATAGTACGACCACATTAATTCTGACTTTTGCAAATGAAGTAAGTACAGATATTGAAGTCGAGATGTGCGAACCTGAAGTGTTCATTTACAACGGAACTGAATATCCAAATGACGGTACCTATCCAGTTACTTTTACAAGTTATACAGGATGCGATAGTATTGTAAACTTAGATATCACTTATCTCCTGCCTTCCGAATCAGCTGATACAATCGTTATTGGAGCTGGAGGAAGTATAATAGTCAATGGGGAAACCATAACTGAACCTGGTGACTACATTGATAGTTTGACCAATGCGGCTGGATGTGATAGTTTACTATTTATCGAATTGGTGGTTGATGAAGGATTAATTGTAGAAGAATCTGAATACAACATCTGTGAAGGAAGTTCTGTTGAGTTAAATGTAACCGGAGCGAGTGATATTTACTGGAATCCGTCGATTACTCTATCTTGTACAAACTGTCCAAACCCTATTGCTAACCCATCGACAACGACGGTGTATACCGCAACTGGAACGACAGAACTAGGATTGACATTTGAAGAAACGATAACCGTCTATGTCAATGAGGCGCCGAATATTATGGTCAACGCCAATGCATATATCACGCAAGGTGATTCGACCATATTGATTGCAGATGTCGACAAAGACTTGGCAGAAATCATATGGATTGATTCTTACGGAGATACTTTGTGTGTTGGATGTTATGAAGTGGAGGTTTCCCCTGAAGATAACACTTTCTACACGATTATAGCAACAGATCAATTCGGTTGTCAAGATACACAAGAAATTGACCTATCCGTCAATAAAGAATGTACTGAAGGAATCATTGAAGTACCCAACTTTATCACACCAAACGGTGATGGAGCCAATGACTTCATGGAAATCAGATACAATAAGATTAAATCTTTGAAAGTGGCAAGAGTTTACAATAGATGGGGTGAATTGATCTTCCAGACAGATAATCCAAACAGTGAATTCTGGGACGGAACATTAAAAGGGAGAAAACTGAATCCTGGTGTCTATGTCTACTACATAGAAGCCGTGTGTTTGAATGATTTGCCAACAATAAAGACAGGTAACATAACGATCATCAACTAATAGTTTTAAATTTTGAATTAAGATATTTTCCGATAATAGTTTTTAGTTTTTTTTAACGGGATTTCCTACTCTGGGAATCCCGTTTTTATTTATTACCGAATCAATTTAGAAACTTGAAGTAGCTGATCATCCAAATTAAGAATTCTAATAAAGTAACAACCTTTTGGCCACGATGCTGCATTTACAAAAATTTGTTTATTGGAAGATTGGGTAGAAAATATTTTTTTTGCTGACACACTATAGACTTCAATTTTAAGCGTAGTTTCGTTTTTATTTGATATTGAAAATTCGGAAAAGACCGGATTCGGAGCAATTGGAAATTCCTGATCAGTAACTATTATTTCTGTAGTATCGATGAAAGTTGTAGTATATATTTGGCAGTCTGATGGCCAAGGATCCAATTCTAACACTTGTCCTGCAACAAGATTTACATCCTCAAATGCTGGATAATCTGGAGCATATTTTAAAGACCTAAATATACTTGAACTTGCCAGTATTTCACCTTGAGCGATTGGACCTGTTACGTTAATTGGACTGATATATTCCCATACAATCTCGCCATCATAAGTCACCTCAAACAATCTCGATGAATTACCCTCACAAATCATGGTATTGCCATTTGGTAATCGTTGTGCGCCCGAAATTTTGGAAGAATAAAAAGTAATGCTATCAGTTGATTCATAGGTCCAGGACAAATCGCTTGGTCCGAATGTATGATCCATATTCAGAAAATAATTCCCTGCATCATCAAATGGCGGATCTAAAATATCCACAGTAGAAAATATACCTGCTGGTCTCTGGATACCATTATTAAAAACCATCAACTTACGTTCATCAACCAAGCCATCTTCAATCCAGTGTGCATTATGTTGTCCAAAAAACTTCTTATCTTCGATAGTGCCTCTATCATATGCCAACGGATTCCCCCAACGATAAAGGAGGTCTCCACCCTTTCCTGCATTACCACCAGTACTTGTTGCTGATTCTACAATGCTTGTACTATGATCAATAATGAATATTTCTTCAAATGTTCTTGAGCTGACAACAATTTGATCCAAAGCTTCATTGTAATCAATTGAGTTGAAATGCAACCAATCACCATTCGATACATTACCAAAGTTAACATCGATTTTTTCTGGATGGTCCGCAACAACACCATAATTTGCTTTATTGGAATCAAAATCCTGAATGAGATGATCCCATACCCGCCATTCCCATACGACATCGGCACCATTATCACCAAAAGGTTTTAATTCAATAATTTTTTCTGGCCAAAGCGAACCTGTTGTTGCATCGGGATCTCGACCATTTGCTATCGCAACTTCTCTTGGGATTTCTTCAAAAACAATTACTAAGATATTTCCATTTGGCATAGGTTCAATATCATGGTGTTGTGCAAAGTCAGTATCGACAAATGAATATTGCCAAATCAATGAACCATACCAACTGAACTTTTCAATCCCTCCTTTTGCAAACCCATTTTGCGTATTTGCTGGTATATTAATCGCCCTTAACAAGCACCCATCCTCCAATAAATAACTGGAATAGTTAGGTCGATATTCGCTCTCCCAAGATTTAACCAGATGTCCGCAGTTGTCAACGAGGTAAGTATTTTTAGAAACTGCAGGACTGAACAAAGTATAGCCGTTGAATGCTAAAGAGTCGTTTTGTAAAACACCCACAGTTTGAGCTTTTCCAAGCAGCGGAGCAATCAAAACAATTATAAAAAAGAAAATATTATTTAACACAATTAGTTCAATTTATCACATTAACAATTCACACTCACACATTAGCATGATTTTTGTACTATAATTTGGTTAGTAAATGTAGTAAGATAGCACATCTTCTCGTACTTATAAAAAACTAGTTCTATATTTGAATCTAGCCGACATAACCAGATTGGGTATTTATTAAAATTCACTCCATGGAATCAACAAATAAGAATAAAATCCTCATCGTAGAAGATGATTTTGCTCAAATAACTTTATACAAACATCTATTAAAAGAATTGAATTTCAATCAAATAGATTCTGCAACGAACTATGAAGATGCCATCAAAAAATTCAAAACTTTCGATCCAGATATTGCACTTATTGATATCAATCTACAGGACAAAAAAGATGGTGTTGATGTAGCCACCATTTTCAATGAAATAAATAAAATTCCAATGATCTTTATCACGGGATGTTATTTTGATGAATACTACGAACGTGCTAAAACTGTTGAGCCAGTTGCCTTTCTTGACAAAGACCTATCAAAACTTAAATTGCAACAAGCCATTGAATTAGGATTGAATTCGCACAATGAAACCAAATCAAAAAGATCTGCTGATAAATTACCTGATTACTTTTTTGTAAGAGCAAACTCAGGATTGAAAAAAATTATTACACGAGAAATTGACTGGATTGAGGTAGAGGGAAAGTATTGTTGCCTGCAAAGTAATGGCAAAAAATATCCTATCAGAATTTCATTAAAAGAATTACAGGAAAAATTACCTTCGGAATTATTTAAAAGAGTGCATCAATCTTATTCTGTTAATATTGAAAAAGTTACCTCATTTAATTCAAATGACAACCTGATTTTCATTGATGACAAAAAAATTCCGATTGGTAGAATTTATAAGAAGGAATTGACCGACTTTTTGTATTTGATATAGTTAAATTAGCTATTCATCAGATCCCTATTATCTTTTATTCCGATGCTTTCGTTTTGAATTAAATTTGCTACCAGATTTTCTTCTGGCATTTCCTTTCTTCACTTTGTCTTTGATGATATTTTGCTTGTTGAATTTTTTGCGATCTCCAACTAGTTTTTCTATCAAATCTTCTCGACCAATTTTCTTCAATTTATCACGGATAATTCCAAAATTCTCTTTTTTGTACCAGAAGAAAAACAAGTGTTGATTCTTCTTCTCTTTTTTTGACTTAGCAGTGTAGACTGGCTGCAAAGTGTATGGATGCAAACCAGTATAATAGATGATGGTCGCAACTGTCATTGGAGTCGGCGTAAAATCTTGCACTTGCTCCAACTTAAAACCCATGTCTTTGGTTTCTGTCGCCAAGTTGGCCATCTCCTCTTCTGTACTTCCAGGATGACTGGAAATAAAATATGGAATCAACGGCTGATTCAACCCATGTTTTTTATTATAGTGATCGTACTTCTTTTTAAATTCATGGAAATGCTTGAAAGATGGTTTCCGCATCACCTTCAAAGTTCCATCGGAAGTATGTTCAGGCGCTACTTTCAACCGACCACAGACATGGCGAGAAACCACTTGCTCCATATACTCATCTAGACTTCCATCATTATTTTTATTGTAGCTATCTACCAACAAATCATATCTTATCCCACTTCCAACAAATGCTTTTTTCACTTTTGGATTTTCATCAACTTTGCGATATAATTCTGTCATCGGCTTATGACTCGTATCTAAGTTGCTACATATAACAGGGTGTATACAAGATGGGCTGACACACCGATCACAAATTGATTGAACCTTCCCTTTCATTTTATACATGTTGGCAGAAGGTCCGCCCAAGTCACTAATATATCCTTTGAAGTCAGGCATTTCTGTGACTGCTTCCACTTCTTTCAAGATCGACTCTTCAGATCTACTTGCAATAAATTTTCCTTGATGCGCAGAGATGGTACAAAAACTACATCCCCCAAAACAACCTCTATGCATATTGATAGAAAAACGAATCATTTCATAAGCTGGAATGGAACCTCTTTTTTCATATTTAGGATGAGCTAGTCGTGTATAAGGTAAATCAAACGAAGCATCAATCTCCGCTTCCATCATGGGTGGATAAGGTGGATTGACTATCAACATTTTTTCTCCAACCTTCTGCAAAATTCTACTTGCCTGTACCTTGTTAGATTCTTGTTCTACATGTTTAAAATTCGCAGCAAATGCTTTTTTATCTCTAAGACATTTTCCATGAGAATGCAATTCCAGATCTTCCCAGTTTTTATTGACGGGCAATGATTTATCAACTGAACGCAAAACCGCAGTTTGTGGAATGGTAGCGATAGATTCAAAGGGCACTCCTTTTTGCAACAGACGAATCAATTCACGCAATGGCATTTCTCCCATTCCATAGACCAACATATCTGCCCCACTCGTTTCCAAAATCGTAGGGAATAATCGGTCCTCCCAATAATCATAATGGGTAACGCGACGAAGAGATGCTTCAATCCCGCCTATCAATACCGGAACGTCTGGATATAATTTTTTGAGAATTTTTGTGTAGACATTCACCGCATAGTCCGGACGGAAACCTGCTTCTCCCCCAGGTGTGTATGCATCCGTAGATCGACGACGCTTGGAAGCGGTGTAATGATTGACCATTGTATCCATGCATCCCGAAGTCACTCCAAAAAATAATTTAGGCTTCCCCATTTTTTTGAAATCTCGAAGATCATCTTCCCAATTGGGTTGCGGAACAATACCAATTCTTAAACCTTCACTTTCAATGATACGTGCAATCACTGCGGTACCAAAAGCTGGGTGATCGACATATGCATCCCCTGAAATGAGGACGACATCTAGTTCATCCCATCCTCTCAATGCCACTTCCTTTTTGGTGATCGGCAGCCAATCTGTTACTGGTCTCTTCATCTGTATGCTTTCAAATTTGATTTATACCATTTATGTTTGATAATGGCGAATTAGATTTGAGGAAATCGGTTTGGAGTGCAAGGCAAAAAACGCAAGCATAGCAATGTTATGATGAGTATTTTTAACGCAGTAATTCGATTTTCCAGATATAATTGCCAATTATGAATATAAACGGTATAAGTTAAGCAGACTTCTGTTATAAACGAAGTATGTGCATTTAAAATGTTCGAAAACAGCAATTGTTGAGATGATTCTGGATTATTTTGAAAAGAAAGCCCCTTTTGAATTACAAAAGAGGCTTTAGATATATATAGTGTAGTAATTTTTTTAGTGTCCATTTTTCTTACCGTCAAACAAAACAACTTCGTCAATTGGTTTGTCTAAATCGATAAAATAAGTGCCGGTATAAATAAAATTGAAGTTTAACTGTTCGCGCAAGACTTCAAATTTACCTTCGTCTTCGGTGTTGTCAGCAATCCAATTAATTGCCTCCAATCTGTTTTTAAATACCTTTTTCATAATCCTAATATTTGGTGGCTTACTACTAAGACAATTTTAAAGCTAGTTTTGTCGCAAGAAAATCGATCTTTAACAGAAGTTTAAGACGGAAATTGTCTTTTCTTCGATGAACGATGAGTACCTACCTCTCCGAGAGTCTCACTAAGAATTATGAGAAACATAAATATTGAAAGCTCTCTGAGAGGTAGGTACTTTACTAGAAACGGTTTATCAAAAAAAAATTAATGATTGTGAGAGAAATATTATACTTTAGAAATCTCTACAAGGAACTTTTCATCCACACAATCGATCTATCATGCAACCAGAATCCAATCACCTCATCTTCCTGATATACTGCATCGGCTATTATGCACTCCACAGTGTAATGGCATCTACTACAATGAAAACAAAACTGAATTGGTCACCACAAGCTTATCGGCTTTTATTTAATTTCGTAGCCACCATTACTTTGATTCCTGGAGTTTTGATTTTAAAATCGATTGGTCAAATTTCTTATTCAGAATTTGATATTGCAATTGTTGTTGTCGGCACATTGTTAGGATTATTGGGTTTATCGATTATAATTATCGCATTGACCAATTACGACTTACTAGCATTTTCTGGACTTGGAAAGGAAAAACCGAATGAAAAATTACGTGTTAATGGGCTAAACAAACATGTTCGACATCCATTGTATTCAGGAATCTTTTTATTGGTTTGGGGAATTTATATTGGGATGTTGAATTGGAATTTTTTAATCATTGCAGTCGTCACTTCTGCTTACATTTATATTGGAACCAGATTGGAGGAGCGTAAATTGATTGAGCAGTTTGGGACGGATTACGAAGGGTACATGAAAAGGGTTCCGATGTTTTTTCCAAATAGAAAAGCATGACTCACTCTTCCTCTTCATTAAATGGGCTTTCCATCACAATATTCGCTTGATTATTAATTTCCTTATTTTCAAAAGAATTAACCGCATCATTAACGGTCAAGAAGAAATGATCTTTTCCAAGTTTATCATAGAAATTTGATTTATGAAAAGTATCCCGAACGGGTCCACGCATTCCACTAAAAAAAAGTTGAATCTTTTGGGCTGTAAATTCTTGCTCCAAGTCGAACAACATACTCATTGCTGTAGAATCAATGTCTCCAATACCAGAAGTATTAATCACAATCAGATTTAATTTTTCTCCTTTGGCAACCACCATTTCTTTTAAGGAATCTTTGAAGTGATTGACATTCGCAAAATATAATGGTGAATCAAAACGAATAATTAAAATAACATCATCTTCAATATGATCGGTAAAGCGATTGACATTTTTATAAAAATTGGTGCCAGGAATTCTCGCCAACTCCGCGATATGAGGCTTGGTTGATTTAAACAAAACCATTACCAAAGAAAGTACAACGCCAATTAATATTCCAAATTGGATACCTAACAATAAAGTTGCAAAAAAAGTAACAATCAGCATACAAAAATCATTGCGATTCGTTTTCCACAGTTTTATTGCTGCTTTTAAATCCACTAAATTAAAAACAGCAACGATAATAATGGAGGCTAAAATTGCTTTAGGTAAGTGATAAAATAAAGGCGTTAAAAACAAAAGGGTCAATGCGACAATGGATACTGCTACCCAACCTGCCAATGGAGTTTTGGCGCCGTTTTCATAATTGACAAAAGTTCTTGAAAAACTACCAGAGACGGTATATCCTTGAAAAAAAGCACCTATTAAATTCGCCATACCCAATGCACCCATTTCTTGATTCGGTTTTATATCGTAATCTTTACATTGTAGCAAGATCGCTTTTGAATTAGCAATGGTAGTCAACACACTTATCAGTGCAATCGTAAATGCCAATGGCAATAATTGCTTCATCAATTCTAAATCAAAAGTTGGAACTTGAAATGCGGGTAATCCTTGTGGAATCTCTCCTAATATTTTCAATCCTGTTTCTCCCAAGTTGAAATAGGATACAGATGCAATCGCGACCGTCAACACGATCAATGCGTCTGGAATTTTTTTACTGATTGCTTTGAAAGAGGCCAACGAAAATATCCCAACCATTCCGATAATTAAGGCAATTGAATTAGTTTGACTGATATTCTGAAACAAGTCTTTTACAATGGTTGGAATGAAAGTAGTTTGTCCAACATCAATTCCAGTCAGATGCTTCAACTGATTAAAGATAATGATGATGGCGAGTGCAGAAGTAAAACCACTTAGCACCGGTTTGGATAAAAAATTGGTCAAATATCCCAATCGAAAAATACCTAGTAAGATATGAATAACGCCAACCATAGTCGTCAGCAGAAAAACCGTAGAAACAAATTCAGGGGTACCTATTGTTACAAATTGAGCAACTCCAGAACCAACAAGTAAGGATTCGATTGCAGTAGCACCAATTATCAAGTGACGTGAAGTACCAAACAAAGTATAAATGAAAACAGGGACCAAACTCGCATACAATCCATAAATTGGAGGTAGCTCCGCCAACATTCCATAAGCCATTCCTTGCGGAATCACCATAATACCCACTGTCAATCCTGCGATTAAATCACCGCGAAAAAAAGAGCGCTTGTATTTTGGCAACCAATCAAGAACAGGTATAAAATCGGTAATTTTCATTTACTAATATTTCAACAACACGTTTACATAAATCAAACAATCCAACACTAAATAATTAGTCAGAAACTTAATATACTACTACAAATCAATTTCTGAGTTATTTAAAAATTTTCAGTAAGTAACCCCTACTGTTAGTTGTGATTAGACATTAACACAACTAAATTGACAGTGACGGACATTTTTTAACTTTTTGAGATTTGAAATAAATACAAGTATAAGGCTAAAAAGGGTCTATTTCGAGCCATTTTTGATAAAAATAGATCGAAAAATGAATTATTTACAATTTATGTTTATTAATATATCTCTTGTCCGAATCAGCCATAATTCGTCGTAAATCGCTGAAAATAATTGTATTTTGCATAGTGAATGAGTCTCATGAACTAGATCCGAAAAAACTGCAGAAAGAAACCCTGCATGAATTGTAATATTCCTTTAGCAAAGCAACGTTAATTAAGGGAATCATCCACTCGCCTGGCCACTATTTATTTAGTTTTCTTGGATTAGTTCTTGTGCCAAATGTTAAAATAAATTATAATTTTTTCTCATTAAACCGAGTCCTGCAAAATCAATTTACAGATGAAAAGAATTTTTCTACTTACTGCTTTCATATCACTAGGTATCCTATCCAATATTTCCGCACAAATGTGGAATGGAGTAGATACTTTATATGGAAATGAATGGATTAATACTTCACAAGTCTACTACAAGATTCAAGTACCTACGGATGGCATCTATAAATTCACTTATCAAACGCTGGTGAATTCAGGAGTCCCAGCAAGTGCTTTGTCAGGTAGTCAATTTCAAGTATTTCATATGGGTAAAGAAATTCCGATTCATACCTCTACCAATGGAACTTTCAACTCCAATGAATACCTGGAATTTTATGGAGAAAAAAACCGATCTACATTAGACGAATATCTATGGGACAATCCTGATTTAGAAATCATGAATCCGGAATACAGTCTTTATACAGATACATCCTCTTACTTTTTGACGTGGAATAATGGAACAACTAACGAACGGATGCAGATTGTTAACAACAACATCAGCAATCCACCTCCTGCCGATCCTTTTTACGTACATGAAGAAATTAGCGTACAATCAGCAAAACATTTTAAAGAACCATTTAATAGTCAAGGAGCATTTAAATCGAACCTACAAGCAGGGGAAGGTTTCTGCTCCAACATTGCTAAAATAAACAATGTGACCATTGAAGCGACTAATATTCAGTCTCAAGAAAATGCAAGCGTGTTTGTTCAAGGAGTTACTAAAAACGGTGGACATCAAATTCAAATGAGAATTAATGGGACGGAGTATTATAATCAAACCATCAATGGATCTATCATTTTTAGAGAAAATTTTGATCTTGATGCGGATGATTTTTCTGATTCCAATACCATCACAGTTGAAGGATTAAATGGAAATGCGGATAAGCACGGGATCGCATTTGTAAAATTGAAGTATCGAAGAAATTTTGATTTTAACAATGAAAATAGTTTTCATTTTACAATTGCAGCAAGTGGTAATGACAAGTTTTTAGAGATTGACAATTTCGATGCTGGTGGTGAAAATCCAATCTTATATGATATCACCAATAATATCAGAATAGAAACAACTCTGTCTGCCAATCAAGTAAGGGTGAAAATACCAGGTTCTGCGACTGAAAGAAAAATGTTTCTTTACAATCCAACTGCAGGTGTTAACATTGCAAATACGATGACTTCATTCACACCGATTGACTTCGAACAAAATGAAGGAGAATTTATCATCATTTCTAATAAGCGACTTTTTGATGATGGCGCTGGAAATAATCGAGTACAAGAATATGCGAATTATCGTGCATCTGCACAAGGTGGTGGATTCAGCACTAGGATTGTTGAAATCCAGGAATTATACGATCACTTTGCATATGGCGTCAATAGACATCCGTTGTCCATTAGAAATTTCTCACATTACATAAAAAAGGAATGGAGCAATCCTGAAAATATATTCATCATCGGAAAAGCGACAGAATATAAAGTATCCAGAAATCAAATTTCTCCTCGATTTTTTATTCCAACATTTGGTACACCTGGGTCCGACAACTTATTGTTATCCACCAATAAAACGAGTACTCCCGTCATTCCAGTAGGTAGAATTGCTGCCAAAAATGGAGATGATGTAAAATTATATTTGGACAAAGTAATATCACGTGAGACTGCTCAACAGACTCCTAATCAAACCATCGATGATAAATCATGGCTAAAAAGAGTGATGCATTTAAGTGGAGGTGGACCAAACGAGCAAGCAGTTATTGCCAATCATTTGGATGCGTTAGCAAATGTAATTGAAGAAGGATGCATGGGTGCGGAAGTTACCACTTTCTATAAGGACAGCTCAGACCCAATTCAAATTTCTGTCAATCAACAAATTTTTGATTTGATCAACAGCGGTGTTTCCATGTTGACATTTTTTGGTCACTCTTCTGTTGGAGCCTTTGACTTCGTCATTGACAAATGTGAGAATTACGGTAATATCGATAAGTCTTTTGTCATGTTGTCTTTAGGATGCTATTCAGGTAATGTGCACACGTCATTGGTTGGGATTGGTGAAGACTTTACATTCTGTGAAGACAAAGGAGCTGTTGCTTTTTGCGCTTCTTCTGGTCTTGCCTATATCTCACCATTGAGAGCTTTTGCTGAAAAATTTTACGGTCTCACCGGTACCGATTACTGTGCACAAGGATTAGGAAAATTGTTGCAACAAACCATCGCATTTACCGATGCAAATTCTGCGGGGATTAATGAAATGACTCAACAATTCACGCTACATGGTGATCCAGCCCTTTTATTATCCTATACGACAGAACCAGATTATTTGGTAGATGAAACCTCTGTCGGATTCGAACCAAGCATCGTAAGTGCATTACTGGATGATTTTGAAATCAAATTTGATGTCGTCAATATCGGTAACAATGTAAATGACTCCATCAATATTCTAGTAGAAAGAGAATTGGCGAATGGAGATCTCTCCACTGTTGCGAGTTACAAAATAAAAGCACCTGGATTCAGAACTACAGAAACGATCACCGTTCCTTCACTAGGGAAAGAATCTGCTGGACTGAATCGTTTCTACATTAAAGTAGATTCTAATGACGAGGTAGTTGAAAATCCGCAGCCAATCGCGGAGTCCAATAATGAACTATTTACCGGTAATGGAGAAAGAGGAATTACTTTGTACATCATTGATGATTCTGCAAGACCTATTTTCCCTGAAGATTATGCCATTGTCAACACCAGTTCCGTTAGGTTAACCGCATCCACACTGAATAGTACTTCCGCTCCAAGAAATTACTTGATGGAGATTGATACCACACAACTATTCAATAGTAATGTAAAACAAAGTACTGAAATCATGCAAGGTGGAGGTATTATTGATTGGACCCCAACAATGAACTTGCAACCTAACACGGTTTACTATTGGAGAGCGAGCCCTGACAGTATTAGTACCACCGAAGGCTACAATTGGCAAGGTCATTCATTTGTTTATTTACCGAATGAAACGCCAGGCTGGAATCAATCTCATTACTTCCAATATATTCCAAACGACTATTATCGGATGCGACTCGATGAATCCAGAGAATTTGAATACATTTTCAATTTAACAGGAATTACTATTGAAAACACCGAATTAATCCCAGGTACAGGACCAAATTTCATTATTGATGGTACAAATACTGGAGAATTTTGGTGGTGGGGTGGAGATCAACACATATGTATCACCGTAGCGGATCCAACTGGACAATTTCTCATAAACGTACCAAATGATCCATCCAATGCAGTCAATCCTTTTGGAGTAGATATTAGAGCTTTCTTTTTTGAAACAGATAATATTGGAGGACGTGAAGATCTTGTTAATTTTTTAAACGGATTGCCTTCAGATCACACCGTTTTCTTCAATACCTATCAAAGTAATCCAGGATCTGACTACATGCCTCAAGATTGGGCATTAGATTCTTTGACCTATGGAACCAATATTTTCCAAGTATTAGAAAGTAATGGTGCCACCCAAGTACGAGCATTAGAATCTCAAGCGAGACCTTACACATTTATATACAACACCAGTAGTGGTGTGGAAGCTGAAAACATTGCTGCCACTAATACTGACCTAATTACCACTGAATATGAGTTAGAGCAATTGGTAACTGCAGGAACTATAACTTCTGTTCCGATTGGCCCAGCATCTGAATGGGAAACAATGGAATGGAACCCAATTTATTCCGCAATTCCTGAGGAAGACTCCATCTCTGTTTCTATAATTGGGATTACCTCAGCAGGCGTTGATACCTTGTTATATTCCAATTTAACAGGTGCATCACAATCACTATCGGGAGTTGATGCCGCTGCTATTCCTTACATCAAATTAGTATTCAATTCCAGAGATGATATTTCTAGAACCACTGCACAATTGGATTATTGGAGAGTTTTATATCGCGGACTTCCTGATGCTGCTATCAATCCGAATAAATTTTTCTTCTGCAATCAAGATACTTTACAACAAGGAGAAAGTTTTGAACTGAAAGTCGCCGTAGAAAATCCAAGTACGATCGACATGGATAGTCTTTTGGTCAAATATACTTTTAAAGATCAGAGTAATACTGAAGTCACCGTTTTAGACAGAAACAAAGCGTTGTTGAAAGGAGATACTTTGATTACCGATTTACAATTTATGACCCAAGGAATGGATGGTTTAATAAATTTCTCCATGGAAATCAATCCGAATAAAGACCAACCCGAATTGTATAATTTCAATAATTTTTTGATTAAGCAAATATTTGTCAATCAAGATAATGAAAACCCAATACTGGATGTCACCTTTGATGGATATCATATTTTGGATGGAGATATTGTCTCCCCTTCCCCATTAATCACCATACAGCTGAATGATGAAAATCAGTATCTGACTTTATCCGATACCTCACTTTTCAATGTATTTATTTCGCATCCAGATGGTCTTACTCAAAATGTTTCTTTCATGGATGACTTTGTCACTTTCTATCCAGCAACGGAAGCTGCAAATAATAAAGCCATCATTGAGTTGAGACCTACTTTCTTGAATGAAGGTTTGTATCAATTGATTGTACAAGCAGAGGATGTAACTGGAAACCAATCTGGTGCCATTGATTATAAAGTTCAATTTGAAGTTATCACCAAAAAAGCGATTTCGAATATTTTGAATTACCCGAATCCATTTTCGACGTCTACTCAATTTGTCTATACCTTAACTGGTGATGAAACTCCTGAATATTTTAAAATTCAAATTATGAATGTATCAGGTCGTATCGTCAAGGAAATTACACAAGATGAAATGGGGCCTTTAAAAGTCGGTAGAAATAAATCAGAATACCGATGGGATGGAACAGATACTTATGGCAATCGATTAGCGAATGGTGTTTACTTATATCGTATTGTCGCGAAAAATGCGATGGGTGAAGACTTTGAAAAAATTCAGACTGGTGCTGATAAATTCTTTAGACAAGGTTTTGGGAAGATGGTGATTCTTAGGTAGAAGGTCAATTGAAAATTATAAAAGTAAAATTATAAATTGGATCGTTATTACGTGAGTTCGTAACGATCCCTTTTTTTATGTTGCTCAGGCATCCTGCCTAAGATGCTACCAATTACCGTCCTGAAAAGGTTGCACCTTTGTCGAATCTAAGTGGAAATCCTGTTTTCCATAGAGAAGTTGGAATAGGAGAATAGGAGAACTTAATAAAAATTTCGCATCGCTTATTTTAGGTTGTCGACTGAAGTTGGCAGTTACGATAACGGTGGTTTAACCAATTCTTGATAAACCTTCAAACGTCGTTTTGTCAAAATAGATATATCATATTCTTTTATTACAAAACCTCGTATTTTTTCCTTGTCAAATTGCTCCCAATTCTTCAACATCCACTCCATTGTTTTACTCATTTCTTCAATTGAAGTCAGCACGCCATTTTCAGTATTAATAAAAGCTTCAGGACCTTTACACCTGGTCGAAATAACTGGCAACCCAACACTCATCGCTTCTAACAATGCAACTCCGAATGTCTCGTAGGAACTAGCACACACAAAGACATGAGACGCCTGTAGGTTTTTCAAGACTTCTACCCTATTCAATTCTCCTAAATATTGGACATCATTTTCTTTAGATAACTTTTCGATTTGTTGAATCAATTCATTTTCTAAAGGACCATTGCCAATAATTTTTAAACTACACTTTGATTTTATATCATTGGGTAATTTGCAAAAAGCCGCTACCAATTGCTCATATTGTTTTTCCTTTCTCACCCCTCCGACTGTGATAAATTGAAATGTGCTTGTGTTGTTAGAAACAGAAGGTTTGAAAAAAGAAGTATCTATTGAATTTGGGATTACTACGATTTCATTACTGGTATATTCTTGTACTTTAGTTTTCAAATACTCACTTACAACGATAAGTTTAGAGGCATTGTCAAAGATTTCTCTTATCATTTCCTTTTTCCAAGTTTCGATTTTCCCAGTGAGAAAAGCGGAGAAATGTTCAGTAATGACATAAGGTAGTTGATACTTTTTGGAGAGTTGCATAGCGGCATAACCAGCAAAAAAACTATGCGCATGAATGACATCAGGAAGCGGATTTTTTGAAAGGTATTTTTCCAATAATTGTAGATGCACCTGACTCCATCGATCCACCATTTTTAAATTAACTTTAGGGAAACCAAATCCGTCCGCCCGTAATTCAGCAATATCATGGACCACTGTTTCGGATATTTTAGGAGCTTTTAGCGCACTACTAATATTTCGAAAATCCAAATCAACAAAGAGGATACTTGCATTTGCCCCTTCTTTATTTAGTGCCTTGACCTCTTCCCGTACAAATACCCCTCCATTCGGATTTTTTGTGGTGTGATACCATGTGGGAATGACGACGATATTCATTATCTACCTTAAACTTTTTACCTTTGCAATATTAATATAATAGTATCAAAACTACTTTGTCAAATACAGTCAATTCATCGGATATTATAGAAACCATTCAACCGGAACATGGTTTCACGCTCGGTTTTGATGAACTCTGGAAATACCGGGAATTATTTTATTACTTCACTTGGCGGGATATCAAAGTCAAATACAAACAAACGTTGCTGGGTTTTATGTGGGCTGTATTACAACCATTGGTGATGATGATTATTTTCGTTTTCTTTTTCTCAAAAGCATTGAAATTACCAACGAACAATATTCCTGCACCTATTTTTTATTTTAGCGGATTGCTCTTATGGAATTTATTTCATAGTGGTTTGTCAAGTACGGGTAATAGCATGGTGAAGAGTTCACACATCATTCGCAAAATATATTTCCCTCGATTGATTATTCCGATATCAGGAATTTTGACTGCGCTTTTTGACTTTTTTATGTCTTTAATAATTTTTGTAATCTTATTGTTGATTTATGAATTCACAACAGACATTGATGTCAATTATATCAAGTTGTTGTTGTATTTACCAGCAGCGGTTCTGATAACAGTTGGAATAACATTTGGATTGGGTATTTTCTTATCTGCCTTGAATGTGCAATATAGGGACTTCAGATTCATCATCCCTTTTATGCTACAATTCTTATTATTTGTCACACCAGTCATTTACCCTATTTCTGCGATTGACGATATGGTTTGGGCGCAATATCTTTTAGCATTGAACCCGATGACGGGTGCGATACAATTAACCAGAGCTGCTTTTACAAACACTCCAATTGATGTAACTATAATGTTGATAAGTATTACTTCAACGATAATTTGGATAGGAATCGGTTTGTATACTTTTAGGAAAATGGAAAAATGGTTTGCGGACCTTGTTTAATGAAACCAGTAATTGAAATACAAAATATCAGTAAGAAATTCAGCGTTGATTTGACCAATCGACAATACAAAAGTATTCGTGAAACACTGACTAATTTCTTTTCTGGTAAAAAAAACGAGCAATTCGAATTGTGGGCACTGAAGGATATATGTCTGGATATTTATCCAGGAGAAAGTATCGGAGTGATTGGCAGCAATGGAAGTGGGAAGTCTACTTTATTGAAAATACTTTCCAAAATTTCACCACCGACCAAAGGAAAAATTCATCTTCGTGGAAATGTAGCAAGTTTGATTGAAGTCGGTACTGGTTTTCATCCGGAACTGAATGGGCATGAGAATATATTTTTGAATGGCTCTATTCTGGGATTGCACAAATCTGAGATTATCAAAAAGTTTGATGAAATTGTTGAGTTTTCAGGTGTTGGAAAATTTTTGCAAACGCCACTCAAACATTATTCGACTGGAATGCAATTGCGACTTGCGTTTTCGGTAGCGGCTCATTTAGATCCATCGATTCTACTGGTAGATGAAGTGTTGGCAGTGGGAGATGCGGAATTTCAAAAAAAGTGTTTGAATAAAATGATGGAAGTGACTTCGCAAGATGGACGAACGGTGATGTTTGTGAGTCATAATTTGGAGGCAGTCCAAAAACTTTGCAAAAAAACGGTGCATATAGAAAAAGGGATTTTGAAAAATTTCGGAGAAACCAATAAAGTCATTCATGAATATTTACATCATGAAAAACTGAATCCTACAAAAGATATCATCCTGGATTTACCAGAAAAATTAAATGCACCGCAATTCAAAAGTGTGTCTATCAAAAATCATCAAATTAAATATGGCGAGGATATATTTTTAGAAATTGAAATTATTGCTCCTGAAAATAATAAAGCAGGAATTGAAATTGATCTGAAAGACCAGAGTCATTTTCCGGTTTCTCACAGTTCTACTGCTCCGATGCAAGGCAATTTATTGGAACTAAGAAGTGATGAGATTAACAAATTTGAAGTCAAAATGGAGTCCTTAAATTTGGCAGCAGGAGAATACCATCTTTATTTGAAACTGACACATCCTTGGACGGAAGACTTCCACCAAATGCCAAATGCACTCCGATTTGAAGTGGTTCACTCCGATCCATATGATACCGGATTTAGTTTCCAACAATCCAATCGCGGATCTATTCATCATACGTTGTCCACCACGAGAATCACTTCCAAATTACCACATGAAGGATAGATATATCGATATCATCAATTCAGGATTGTATGTCCCCATTTTTTTTCAACCGTGGTGGTTGGATATTGTCTGTGGTGCAGATAACTGGAATGTAATTGTGGTAGAAAAAAATGGTGTCGTTGAAGGAGTCCTCCCCTATCATCAAAAAAAACAAGCTAATTTTACAAAAATTGGGATGCCAGTACTGACTCCGTTTTTAGGTTATTGGCTATATTATCCAAATGCCATTAATTACCCCAATAAAATATCTTTTGAAAATAGAGTTGTAAAAGAATTGTTGAATCAACTTCCCAATGTCAGTAGAATAGATCAGATCCTCTCTCCTCAACACACCAATTGGTTGCCTTTAAAATGGAGTGGATTTGAACAAACAGGATTAGTGACCTATCAGTTGACGGGATTGAAAGCAATGAAAAATCCAATTGAACACTATCATTTTAAGACGAGAAATATCATTCGGAAACATCAAGATGAGATGGAGGTGATAGCGACAACAGATGCAGGTCATTTGTTTAATTCTCTAAAAAGCACCATCGAAGAAAAGCAAGGAACCTTAATTGCATCACAGGATATTTTTCAGCAATTGTATGACGCGAGTAGCCAGAGAGAGATGGGAATGCTATACTTAGCGCGAAACAAAAATCAGCAAGTATTAGCTTCTGGCTTTGTGGTTTGGGATAAGGAACGTGCATACTATCTTTTCAGAGCCAGAAATAAAAATGTAGAAAGCAGTGGGGCTTTGAGTGTTTTGACACATCATATTATCCAACAACTTGTTGGCAAAGTAGATGCTTTTGATTTTTTAGGAAGTAATTTGGAAGAGGTGGAAAAATTTGTGCGGAAGTTTGGTACGACTCAGTATCCGATGCACTTTGTTTGGAAGACGAATTCTAAGTTGTATGAGGTGTTGAAGAAGATTACTTGAAATGATTTTTGCAAATCTTTCTGAGAGCTATCCGTAATAATTTAAAATCGACAAAGTTCAATATTTCACTTTTCTTATTTTAATTCCTGAGCGCCCTTTGAAAGGTAGACTGCATAAAGATAAATCCTCCACACAGAATCCTCTTCTGAAAATACTTTTTTTAATTCTAAACCAAGGTCGCTAGCATTCTCGATTTCAACCGCAGAGAAAATATATTGTACATTTTTATCCCTCAAAATATCCGTATTAATATCCAAATGTCGAATCAATTTAGGAGTACTGCCTTTCCAACAATTGGTATAGCATTGACCCCATAATTCTTCAGAAAAAACATAACACTCATTTCCCCATTTGTCAAAATATCGTTTTAAGCTTTCATCTTTATTCAATTCCTTTGCAATGATATTCCTAAATTCATGCTTGAAATTCAAATCATAATTACTTTGGTAACTGTCTAATGTTTGAAAACCATGATACATGGGAATAGCTGGATTGATTCCGATACTTACTGTTTTAAATTCGGATTTGTTTTCGGGAATGATTTTTTCAATCTGTTTAAAAAGAGGTTGATCAAAAAATTGATGGTACGTGGGTTCTGAAATTTCGATACCAACCAACTGCTTCATATTCATCGTCCATTCTTTGTTAGAAAATAAGATGAGTATCAATTGAAGTAATAATATTGGAATCACAAACATCTTCAGACTGAATTTTTCAATCAAACTATTGGCAGCAAATCCAGTCACCAAAAACAAGACAGTAGGAATCAAAAAAGTAAAACGATCCAACAGGAAATAATTAAACACCGCAATTTGATTACCAAAAATAGACACAATGATTCCATAAAACCCATGTAGGAATGCCACCACTCCAAGGAAAATAAAAAAGCGCACTTCCCATTTTCTAAACCAACTCACTTTGAATTTCAAATACCAGGAAACAACAATCAACAGCAATGCAGGAATTGCAATGAAATTCGCTGCATGATAATGCCCTTTCAAAAATACAACAACGCTACTTTTTATGGCTTGCATCCAATTTGAATTAGACCGATCCATATCAGTACGATGAGAAACGAAATTATTTTCAGATAAAAAATTCGATACTAATGAAAAATCACTGATTATATAAGCCACTCCTAACAATATCATTCCCAACCAAAATGAGACCTGTAACTTTTGATTTTGAAACCATTTCCAAATTCCAAAAACCATAAAAAACAAAATCAAAAAAACGCCTGCATGTCCGACGAAAGAGTAAAATGGAAAGAGCAACAAAATGAGGTAAGCACTCCATTTTTTTTGATCTTTTAACAGATTCATAAATGCCCAAAAAACCAATGGCATACCTGCAACTGAAAATCCAAAGATGGTATAGAAAGGTAGCAAACTAAAGCATAAGGCTAGGATTATTGCAACTTCAAGATGTTCTTCTTTAAAAATATGTTCTTTTAATAACAACCACATTCCGAAAAATCCTAGAACATGAATCAGCATCGAGTTGATCCAATAAGCCCAAAATGGGGGAAAGATTGAAAACAAGCCTACTACTACGTTATAGCCTGATCGCATCGCTGAGCGTGGTAAACCTTCCATGATATTGGACAAAGTTCCACTTCTACTGAATGTGTGATTGGACTCCGCTAGTGTTTTGATGTTGACAAATTCTCCATCGAGATTGTCTGGTATTAATACGTAAGTATTTTGTTGGAGAATGAGGACAGGAAGGAAGTATAGCAGTGCTACAAATAAAGAAAGGAGGATATATTTTTGAGTGGTCATGAATTATTCCACCCTTACCAAGGCCTGTTAAGTTCTGCCGAGCTCCAACGGAGCGTAAACATTAAAATATGGGCAACGCCCATATTAATGTAATGATGATATGGAAGCTCCAAAGGAGCGTTAGCAAATTTAAACCTGAGATTATGTTTTAAATTTGAATAAATAAAATATAGCTTAGATTTCATCGGTCCTTTTTGAATCACATTTGAATTTTAAAATGATTACGCACCTTTGGCGCTGAACTAGAGGACGTGTCTCATAAATGGGCGATGCCCATTTTTAGTGCTTTTGCTCCGTTGGAGCTTTTAAATTTTGCAGTTCTGCTCTAATACAAATTGTAGTCTAAAAGTGCGGATATATTTGGAAGGAAAATTTTTCGAGATCAAGACAGAAAACGTAGACATAGCCTTAGTTACGGCGAGCCTGCCTGACTGCGCCAAGCAGACAGGGCTTTCTAACGAAGATATCG
>CALFWW010000056.1 GCA_937928575.1 uncultured Saprospiraceae bacterium
AAAGATCAGCGAATCAAGAATTGGTACGAGTCTGCAAAACGTGGTGAAGAAATGGTAATGGAGTTTCAGGAGTTGTGGGAAAGTGGGAAGTTGGTGGAGCATATTTTACCGCTTTAGTTGAAAGTTGCTTAGACATCCTGTTTGAGTTATTAAGAGATTTCAAATCCATAGTAGGAAGTCTGGACTAATAATAAAAGCCCTCACTTTCGTGAAGCCTTTAATGTGAGCGTGGAGATGAATGCAGTGCAGTCCGATAGGACCAAATGTCCCAGAGGACATTTGACGTAATGAACCGCAATGCGGCTTATCCAGGTTTTAGAAATATAAAGTGCAGTCCGATGGGACCAAATGTCCCAGAGGACATTTGACGTAATGAACCGCAATGCGGCAGGCCCAAGTTTCATAAATACAAAAGACCCTAACATTTCTGTTAAGGTCCTTTATGTGAGATTTGTGAGAGTGGAGGGATTCGAACCCCCGACCCCTACACTGTCAAGGTAATGCTCTAAACCAACTGAGCTACACTCTCTAGTGTTTTCGTTTTTTGTTCTATTCTTTTCTGCAAGCCGCTTCTAGCAAAGCGGTTCACTCTTTTTGAATTGACTCTGGTCAATTCAATTCCGATTATCATCGGAAACTTTCGTTCATGCTCTAAACCAACTGAGCTACACGCTCTAGTAACATATCGGACGCGAAAATAATATTTTTTCAATCAAATCCACAAATTGTATGGAAACTAATACCCCAATTTAAGCTACTTTCTATCGAAATCTGAAGTAAACTAAGATAATTTTCCATTCGGGAACTATTTCATACCCACTGCGGTAATTGTATTGGAAGGACACTGACAGCTTCATCTAATTTTAGATGATGGTATCACATATGAAAATGAGGGGTTCGGTCCTCATTTTTTTCATAACTCAACAACTTACTCCCGAATATGAATCGTTCCATCCCGATCCTTCAAATAACCACCAGCTCTTTTCCTAAACACCGTAATAATCTCTGAAGCAATCGATAAAGCAATCTCTTCCGGTGTTTCTGCTCCAATATCTAAACCCACCGGACTGTAAAAGTATTTCACTTGATCTAAATCTTGTAATTGCAATTCATCCTGCATCTTTTGCATTCGTTTCTTTGGACCTAACATCCCTACATATGGAGGTTTTGCTTTCAGAAAATGAGGTAGCATTTTTTTGTCCCAATTATAATCATGAGACATCAAAACAACTGCCGTAAATTCATCAATAGGAACTTTTTCAAAATCTTCATATGGGTATACTTGTTTTGATTTTGAAAATATATTTTTAGAAAACTTTTTTACTGCACCGACAATGTGCATTTCCCATCCTAGTTCGTGCGCAATCCCCACAAAAGCATTGACATCATAATTGTGTCCTACAATCACCAATTTAGTTTCAGGTCTCAAAAATTCAATCAATACTTTTAATTGCTCTCCCGATTGATATTCAAAGTTTAAAACCTGAGGACGTTGCTTTCGAAGCGTTTCCGTAATTGCATTGTTTAATTTTAAAGGATCCAGATTACAGAAATTGAGATTAGACAAATCTTCTTTTACAATCTGAGTTTGACCTAACAATTCATCGGATGTTCCAACTTCGATTATTTTCAATAAAATGGAAGGTGCATCTGATTCTACAATTTGACGAAGTTGTTCAATAGGATTATTTTTATCATTCGGATCGATTGGAGTGAACAACACTTCAATTCTACCATTGCATCCCAAACCAACTCCTATCTGATTTTTGTCATCATCCATCGTATCATAAATAACGCGAGAAGATTTATTTTTGAAAATAGCTTGTTGGGAACGCTTCAATGCATCTCCTTCTAAACATCCACCACTGATTCCTCCAATCCATTGACCATTACTACTGACCAACATTCGTGCACCGATTCTGCGATAGGAGGACGCTTCAACATTGACGACAGATGCTAGTGCTAGTTTTTCTGTATCGTGATCCGCTGCATCATAGGTGGAAATGATATTTCTAATTTCTTTCAATCTACATTATTTGTTTAGTCACGCTAAAGATAAACTATTCAGTAAAAGAAAAAGAAAGGAGTAGTTTAGAGATGAAAATAATCGCTTCTCAATCATCGAAATTTGAAAATTCTAAATTCATCATTAGGACATAAAACGCTACTTTCTACGAGTCAGATGAATTGTATATAAAACGAACGAATTCACTTTCCATACTTTATTTTTTTTATTTTACATTCCAAATTCGAAAAAAATGAAATTAAAAGTCGGTTTATTAGGTGGCGGATCATGGGGAACGACGGTAGCCTCGCTTGCTGCAAAAAATGCAGATGTAACCATTTGGGCGCGCGACAAAAACACGGTCAACGAAATCAATACGCAACACACTAATAACAAATATTTGCCAGATGCCAAACTAACTCGCAGTCTAATAGCGAATGAAGAAATCGAAGCAACCGTCAAAAACGCAGATGTCATCGTGATGGGTATCCCCTCTCAACATATGCGTTCTGTTTTGGAAAAAGCAAAACCATTTATCCGTCCTTGGGTTCCTATCCTTAGTTTGTCCAAAGGAATTGAGATGACCACTAAAATGAGAATGACAGAGGTGATTGAAGAATTGATGCCCGGTCATCCTGTTGGTTTGTTGACAGGTCCGAATTTGGCGAAAGAAATCATCAAAGGTCAAGCCGCAGCGAGTGTGATTGCTATGGTGGATACAACGATTGCAAAAGCCCTTCAGAAAGTTTTTCAAACAGGGCTTTTCCGTGTCTACACCAATGACGATGTGATTGGTTGCGAATTGGGTGGTACGCTAAAAAATATCATTGCCATTGCAACCGGTATGGGAGATGGTGCAAATGCTGGTGAAAACACACGTGCTGCCATCATCACCAGAGGTCTGGCAGAATTGACAAGACTTGGAGTAGCACTCGGTGGTCGTCAAGAAACCTTTGCGGGCCTCACTGGCATGGGGGATCTTGTTGCCACTTGCTCCAGTTCGAAAAGTCGTAATCGTACTGTTGGATTTCAATTGGGTCAAGGAAAAAAACTGGAGGAAATTATTGCTGGAATGAATGAAGTGGCCGAAGGAGTGAAAACAACTAAAGTGGTGATGGAAGTTACCAAACAATATAATGTCGAAATGCCCATCACAGAAGAAGTGTACAAAGTGTTGTATGAGGGGAACACTGTTTTTGATGCGTTTAAAGGATTGTTGCGAAAGGAAGCTGGGTCGGAGAGAGATGCTGGGTGATTTTAGATTTTATGAAAATTAAAAAATTGAATATCGAATTTCGAACAAGAAATGTCGAATTTCGCAGTGGAGTTCGCGGGAAGCTCGCGGGCCAATGTAATGGAAATTCCTCTTGTCATTCTGAGTGAAATAATTGTTCCCAAAACAATTATGGAATCGAAGAACCAAGAGGAATTTCCGTGACATTGGCTCGCGAGCTCGTACGTGCTTAGATCCATATGCTCCACTTCGACATTCGAAATTCTGCGGTTCGATATTCGATATTCATTTTGATATGTTCGATATTCAATTTTTCCCATTATTTGAAACTACTTAAAAAAGTCCATCAACCCAACAATCCCATTATAAGAAATAACTAAAGAGAAAAACAACGCCAAACCTAAAATGATATTAATCCAAATACTTGCTGTTGCTTCCTTCATCACTTCTTTTTTATTGATGATAATCAGGATCCCAATAATAACGGCTGGTAACACGAACACATTCAAAACTTGAGATAGTATCTGCATCGGAATTGGTTTTGCACCAAAAATGGGAACAATCAAAGCGACCAGAGAAGCGAAAAATATGACGACTTTGAATTGTGTTGAGCTTGTGTCTAACTCCCCTTTTTGATAATCCGCCAATAATAACGGAGCAATCAAAGTGCAAGGAAAGATTGAAGAAAGCCCTGCACATAAAGTTCCGAAAAAGAAAATGGTGACTGCTAAATTTCCAGCGACAGGTTCTAGTGTATTGGCCATATCTAACACTTTCTTTACAGGAGCGCCGTCATAAAATAATGCACCGCAAGCAACTGCCATAATCGATCCACTTATCACAAAAATCAAAATTGCTGCTAAAATTGCATCCTTCTTTTGATTCTTGAGATTTGCTATCGTCCATCCTTTTCCTCTTACAAAAAGTGGTCTCGATAAAAAAGTTGCTGCAGCCATTGTCGTACCAACAAATGCGGCGACCATCATTTCCTCACCTGGAGGGATGGATGGAACTAACCCCATTAATACATCCGTAGGAAGTGGATAAACGAAAAATAAAGAGAAGAAAAATGAAAGCCCCATGATCGACACGAAAATGATTAGAACTTTTTCGAAGAAGGTGTACTTCCCCACCATCATCAATAAAAAGAATATAGTTACAATCAAAATTGCAATTCCAAGGACGACACCATATTGGTAAGCCTCCAAAGCTGGATAAGCTATTGCCAACAACTCAAATATAATGTTAGAAGTGATTCCCAAAATTCCCATCAACGAACCCCATTGACCGTCGACTACTCCTACAATTATCAGTAATGCCAGATATTTACCTCCTTTGATATGTTTTTTAAATCCAAATAATGCGGTGTCACCAGTTCGCAAAGCGTAATTTCCGTAGACATGCATCAGCACACCAGAAAACAAACAACTCAATAACAAAACCCACAATAATTGCATTCCGGAGGTACTTCCTGCCACAATCATAGAGGTCACACTTCCTGTTCCGATGGTGTAGCCAATAGCAAAAATTCCTGGTCCAAAAGATAAAATTAAATTTTTTAGCTTTCCGAAAAATGAGGTGGTCTTGTTTTCTACTGGCATGAGGTATTGAGGTTTAGTTAGTGATCATTCTTTCCATTTGGTATGGTGAAACTTTCCTGAATCATCATCGATTCTTTGATAAGTATGTGCACCAAAATAATCTCGCTGTGCTTGAATCAAATTGGCCGTTGAAGTTGCATTTGTAATGTTATTGAAAAAATTGATCGCTTCCGAAAAGCAAGGAACTGGGATTTCGTTCAGTATGGATTGAGCAACAATATTCGCCATTCCTGATTTATAATTTTGAAGTTGATCCACAATCTTTGGATGAATCAATAAATTGGATGACTCTTTTAAAATTGAAATCAAATCGATCATTAATTCAGATCGGATGATACAACCGTTGGTCCAAATTCTTGCGATCTCACTGAGATTCAAATTCCATTCAAATTTTTCAGAAGCAGAATTGATCAATTGAAAACCTTGATAATGATTGATTATTCTTGCAAATTGATAAGCATTTAACAATTCATTTACATCTATATTAAATTGCGGAGCAGCGTCACTTCTATATTTTGAATCTAAATCTATTCGAAGGTCTTTGTAAAAAGAAGTATATCTGGCAAATAAAGCAGTCGCAATCATCGTGCTCGGCATCCCTAATTGAGCTGAAGCGATTGTCGCCCAATTGCCGGTGCCTTTATTTCCTGCCTTATCCATGATTTTGTCCAGCAACCAAAATTCCCCTTCTTTTTTTCTCAGAATATCAATTGTGATTTCCAACAAATAGCTATTGGTGGTAGATTTCCAGTCAGTCAAAATAGCTGCGATTTCATCCGCATTCTTTCCCGTGGATTTCAAGATTCCATAAACCTCACAAAGCAATTGCATCTCTGCATATTCGATCCCGTTGTGAATCATTTTTACAAAATGCCCACTTCCTTGAGGACCAATATAAGTCGTGCATGGATGTTCATTGCGATCTTTTGCAGCAATTGCATTGAAGAATTTAGAGACTTTGGCATAAGTCGCTTGATCTCCTCCAGGCATAATGGATGGACCTCTCAATGCTCCTTCTTCACCACCTGAAACCCCTGCGCCAATGAAGAAAATTTCTTTGGATTTCAAGTAGCTTTCCCGTTCATTCGTCTGATTGTAATTGGCATTTCCACCGTCAATGATAATATCTCCCCGCGATAAATATGGTAACAAAGAATTAATGACTTCATCGATTGTTTTACCTGCATTTACCATCAACATAATTTTGCGTGGTTGCTCCAAAGCGTTGACAAAATGCTCCACATGATCAAATGGAATTGCCTTTGCTAATTCATCAAAAGCATTTACAAAATCACGTGCAACATTTTCTTCTACTCCATCTACGTGTCTATTGAACAGTGCCAACTTGAATCCCTTACTTGCCAAATTCCGACTCAAACTTTTACCCATCACTCCCAATCCGTATAAGCCGAATTCAGCTTTCCCAACTATTTCTTTTTTGATAATTTCCACAATTTCTTCTGGTTTCGATTTTATATTGATAACAACTGCCGCTTCAGAATATTCTAAAGTATCAAATTGAGATTGTAATAATGATGGCGGCATAAAGTGTCCTTTCCGAAGTTTCAATCGTTCTGAAATTTGCTCAAATGAACCATTTAAATGAACCCATTTTACAGACTCGTTAATGCCTTGTTGTAATAAAACACGATACGATTCTTTGAGTGCTGAACAGGCAATGATACAACTCCCCTTTGCTAAATTTTCTTTGGCTAATGCATTGAGTCGAACCAACCAAGGTGCTCGATCTGAATCCGTCAATGGAATTCCATCCGACATTTTTTGAATATTGGCATCTGGATGAAAATCGTCCCCATCAAAAAAAGGAATTTTTAGTGAAGTAGACAATAACTGCCCTATGGTACTTTTCCCTGAACCGGAAACTCCAAAGATAAATATTGCTTTATGATTAGTTTGGTCTTTCAAGAAGAAGACATTTTACCAGATTAAAGGTTCTGAGTACGTTCGTGGTTTTAGTGATTCAAAAAATGAAATTGGGTTGACTTATTTCTTTCCTTTATAATCATCATTTTTGCTAAAATATTCTTCATTAGACACTGCACCAGCACTTACATTTACCGTTGCTGTTTTGAACCATACTTCCGCATAGTTGCCAGATGCGTATTGCTTTTGAATGTCCCCACCGTGTGTTTCAGCACCTGAGCACCAAACACCATTTACCTCTGGAGACTTTCCGTTGGTTTGATTGTAAGAGCCTTGTTTGAAAAATAAACCTTCACCTGTATAAGCATTTGGACGCTCTACCCCATCTTGTCCTATTGGTACAAAAAGATCTCGTACTTGCTTAGGCATGTCAGCTTTTTTTGTGTATTCTGATTGGACTAAATTTTTCGTAAAGGATTTGGTTTCGTGTCCTTTGCTCATGAATTTAACTTTCATGATACCATTGTTCACTTCGATTTCGTAACTTATTTCTTCTCCTAATTCAATTCCATCTTTAGGTTCTGCCGGATAATCTTTTCCACTCTTTCCAACTACAGAAAAGTCATATCCCCAAACGGGCATTGAGATATCCCATCTACCTCCATTGTCATCACCGGCTGTATTTATTTCATAGTTCCAAAAAATCGAACCTTTGGAATGGCCTGGAAATTTTTTGTAAAATATTTTAAGTGGTTCGTTTTCGTGTCCATCTGCACTATGGATTTGACCAATGACAACTGAGTAAGAAGCGGCAACCCGTGCATCACCTGTTGGAGATACATTCATAACTTTGCAGGTACCAGTCAACTTATCATTCGCCTTTTGGGGGAACCATTTTTTTGTTTGAGCTAATTCCGTTCTTGTATTGTTGGATGACCCGTGTGTATCTCCTGAGTTTGGCGTTTTATAAACAACCCAATCTTGTCCACCTTCATTCGTGGTGTAGAAAAAATCTTTGTTTTCATATTGAACGGGCAAACGTACATTACTTCCATCACCCAGAATTAAATTAAACTGATCGAAAAACGGGATCACATCATTCGGATAAACCGTTTTGTTAGCATCAGTTTTACTCATTGCATTATTAGTACTGGTATCCTTCGCACTCGTATCCGCATTGGAACAACTATTGAATGCTAGGATAATCCCAAGGAATAAGACTGTAGATAACGTTGTGATCAGATTTTTCATAATTATGCTCTTTTTGTTTTATTTAGGTGGTGTCCCAGGACCGACGGTTGCATTCTTAAACCATACTTCTGTGTATGATCCGTTTGCATATTGTTGCTGGATATCTCCACCATATACTTTTGCACCTGTACACCAAACCATATTTTTTGATGGATCTTTTCCATTGGTTTGATTGTAAGCACCTTGTTTGAAATAGTTTAATTCTCCTTTGTAAGCATCCGGTTTTTCAACTCCATCTTGACCGATAGGTACAAATAGTTTTTTGACCTGCTCTGGCATATCTGACTTCTCGACATATTCTGAGACCACTAGATTTTTAGTGAATGTCTTAGTAGCGTGTCCATCACTTTTGAAGTTGAGATACATGATGCCTCTGTATACATTCACCTCATAGCTAAATTCTTCTCCCAATTCGATTCCATCTGCTGGTTCTTCAGGATAGGCATTTGAACTTGATCCGATTTTGGACATATCATGCCCCCATACTGCTGTTGAAAAATCCCATCTACCAGAATTCTTGCCTTCCGTATTAATCTCATAATTCCAAAAGACGGATCCTTTTTTATGACCTGGATATTTTTTGTAAAATAATTTGAATGGCTCGTTTTCATGTCCTTCTCCACTGTGGATTTGACCTACTACTGTTGAAAAGGAAGCAGCAACTCTTGCATCTCCAGTGGTGGAAACGTGCATTACTTTTAGCGTTCCATTGAGTTTTCCTCCTCTTTCCGGAACCCAATCTGCTTCTTGATGCAATTCCGTGCGTGTGTTACTGGAATTAGGTGAAGTTGTACCTGAATTGGGTGTTTTATAAACGACCCAATTGGTCGTACCATCATTGTGTGCATAGAAGAAATCTTTGTCCTCAAAATTGACCAAATTTTCAACTGTCTTACCATTTCCTAGTAATATTTTAAATTGATCGAAAAACGGGATCACATCACTTGGATATTTTGTGGAGGCTTTTGTTTCAGCTTTACTTCCTTGGTTGGTTGATGTTGTGGCTGGTTCTTCACAACTATTTAGCAAACATATGATACAAAGCAATAGGACTGATTGGAGGGATACTAAACTCAGGTAATTCGTTTTCATTATTTTTTTAGTTAAATGATCAAGCCTGTCTGACTTGTTCAATCATCTTCAAAGCATTTTCTACTTTTTCTTTTATAACATTATATTTCCCATCTTGAATTAAATCTTTTGATAGCAATTTAGATCCCATTCCTACACAAAATGCGCCAGCTCCAAACCAACCTGTCAGGTTTTCGATATTCGGGGCGACACCACCAGTGGGCATAATTTTAGTCCAAGATTGAGGTCCTTTGATGGATTTAATAAAATTAGGACCATACACGCTACCTGGAAATAACTTGACCACTTCACAACCCAGTTCTTCTGCGTCTCCAATTTCGGTCAATGATCCACAACCTGGCATAAAAGGAATTTTGCGACGATTGCAGACCACAGCGATATCTTTTCTTAATGCAGGAGTCACAATAAAATCCGCCCCTATTTGCATGTAATGGGAAGCAGTTGGCGCATCCGTTATGGAACCTACTCCTAATGCCATTCCTGGTAATTCTTGGTATCGGTATTTGCTCAATGCATTAAAAACTTCGTGAGCAAAAACACCTCTATTTGTAAATTCTAACAATCTAGATCCGCCATCGTAGCATGCTTTCACAACTTGTTTGCATACTTCAATATCAGAATGATAAAAGAGCGGAACCATGCCCTGCTCTTCCATCAATTGTAATACTTTCATTCTGTCCATAATCTTCAAATTTCTATCTTGAGACTCGTCCACTTGCGTCACCGGACATTAATTTTTCAACTTCAGCTACTGTCACTAAATTGGAATCTCCCTTAATCGTGTGTTTCAAACAAGATGCAGCCACAGCGTAGTTCAATGCTGTTTGGTCATCATCAAAGGTGAGTAATCCATAGATTAGACCAGCCATAAAACTATCGCCTCCTCCTACTCTATCTACAATATGTGTGATTTCGTAAGATGGAGCTTCAAACAATGTTTTCCCGTCATAAAGAACACCGGTCCAAGTATTGTGAGAAGCAGAGATAGAACCTCTTAAAGTGGTAATTACTTTCTTGGCTCTTGGAAACATTTCTTGTAATTGCTTGAGGACAGAAAGGTATGCCTTTCCATCAACGGTGCCTCCATGGGTCACATCAACTCCTTTGGGATGTAAACCAAAATGCTTTTCGGCATCTTCTTCATTCCCCAAAATTACATCACAACCTTCGACTAACGCGGGCATGACTTCATTTGGTTCTTTGCCGTACTTCCAAAGTTTTTTTCTATAATTCAGATCAGTTGAAACGGTAACGCCCATTTCGTTGGCAGTTTTAATTGCTTCTAAACAAGCATCTGCCGCACCTTGAGAAAGTGCAGGAGTAATCCCTGTCCAGTGAAACCAATCTGCATCTTTGAATATGGATTTCCAGTCTATCATTCCAGCCTGTATGGTTGACATACCAGAACCAGCACGATCGTAAACTACTTTACTTCCTCTACTTACAGCACCTGTTTCAAGAAAATAAATTCCTAGACGATCGCCATCTCTAACAATCGCATCGGTTTTTACATTTCTTTTTCTCAATTCCATAACAGCGCATTCACCAATATCATTTTGGGGAATTCGGGAAACAAAATGGCTATCCATTCCATAGTTGGCTAAGGAAACTGCAACGTTACTTTCTCCTCCTCCATATACTACATCAAACGAGTATGTTTGAGCAAATCTTTTGAAACCTGGAGGACTTAGCCTGAGCATAATTTCTCCAAATGTGACTATCTTTTTCATTATAAAATTCTATTAATTTTTTATGAGAATGCTAATCCTCCGTTAATATCAAAATTGGCTCCTGTAATAAATGAGCTTTGATCTGAAGCTAAATAAACAACTAAATCTGCCACCTCATCTGCTTGCCCTTCTCTTCTAACAGGAGTTTTACCAGCAACGATTTTACGTATTTCATCTTTTGTAAAATCATCATGAAATTTTGTTGCAATCAATCCTGGACAAATTGCATTTACTCTGATTCCTTTCGGACCAAGTTCTTTTGCCATCCCACGTGTGAATGTTGTTGTAGCTCCTTTTGAAGATGCATACAATGAAGATCCACCACCTCCACCGTCTCTTGCAGCAAGTGAGGAAAGGTTGATGATAGAAGTACCTTCCCCCATTAAAGGTTCGAATGCCTGCATGACAAATACCGTTGATTTGAAATTTACATTCATGACTAAATCATAGAATGCTTCATCAAATTCTTGAAGTGTTTTACGAGCAAAAAGACCTCCTGTGTTGTTGACAAGAATGTGAATTTTGTCTCCAAAAGCTTCGACTGTTTTTGCTTTCAGATTTTTGATATCATCCAAATTAGATGCATCTGCTTTGACTGCTATTGCTTCGCCTCCAGCAGCTTTAATTGTATTGACAGTTTCAGTAGCAGCAGCTTCTGAATTGTAGTAATTGACAACTACTTTTGCGCCTTCTGCTGCTAGTTTTATAGATATGGATCTTCCTATATCTCTACCACCACCTGTGACGACCGCTACTTTACCGTTAAATTTACTCATGATAATTTCTATTTAAATAATGTTGTTTAGATTATATTCCTAAAGCTTGACCACCACCGACTTGAATTGTTTCAGCCGTTAAGAATGCTGCATCTTTACTCACTAAGAAAGAAACAACGCCAGCAACATCTTCTGGTTGTCCTAATCTTTTAAGCATAATATTATTTGCCCAAGATTTAAATACTTCTGGCTTTGTTGACTTAATTTGTTTGTGAAAATCAGTATCAATCGTACCTGGTGAAACAGCGTTTACACGTATTCCATATTCTGCCAGGTCTTTTGCCAATGCTCTTGTAATGGTGTGAACGGCAGCTTTGGAAGTTCCATAAATTCCTGCACCTGGACCTCCTGCATTCCATCCTGCATTTGAGGTATAGTTGATAATCGTTGGGTGCTCCCCTTTCTTTAAATATGGGATGGCCGCTCTTGAAGCAAAGAAAACTGAATCTAAATTTAATGCCATCACATTTCTGTAAAACTCCGTTGTCATTTCTTCAAAACGAGATCTTCCACCGAGTCCACCAGCATTATTTATTAAAGCATCAATTCTACCATACTTCTCTCCAATTTTTTTAATATTTTCTGTTACGGCGTCTTCTTTTGTAACATCAAACTCACAAAATTCGGCTGAAATTCCTTCTGCAGTTAATTCAGCTACTCTTTCTGTGCCTTCATCTTTATTGATGCCGTTTACAACAACTGTAAATCCGTCTTGGCCTAATCTTTTTGCTACTGCTAATCCAATACCTGCAGTTGCTCCAGTTACTATGGCTACTTTTTTCATTTTTTTAATTTTAGTTTTTTATGAATCCACATTATAACAATATGTTTTCATATTTACAATATTCTTTCGTTTAAATATAAGTATGTTTTCTACACTATCTAGTGCTTTTCTGATTTTTCAATACGATTCATCAAAAATAAAACGATCAACTTAGCTAGCCGATGGTTTTAGTGGTTCTATCTTTGGACAAAGTATCCAGACTGCCAATAATGCAGCTATTGCCAATGCTCCTCCGACCAAGAATGCGGGTGTATAATTTCCTCCTCTTGAAAGCCAGGGAACCAATAAAGTCAAACCAAAGGCACCCAATTTTGCGGCTGTTCCAGCAAATCCAGAAAGTGTCCCCACAATTTTTCCACTGAATAAATCACTTGGGAGTGTTTGTACATTTCCAATGGATGTTTGGAATCCGAAAAGCAATAACGCCATTATGGAAACTGCAATGATTGCTGCAGTTTGCCTTGCTGATAGTATTTCTTTTATAGATCCTAAAGAAGTATAAGTTTCAGCACTAGGTGGTGTCTTGAAGTTATCTGCGACTACTTTTTTGATTTCTGGGTGTGCAGCAATCTCTACACCACTTTTGCCCGAAAGCCATGAAACCATGTTTTTTTCTTTCTCATCTAACAATGCTTTAAACGCTTTGTTATTGAGCACTTCTTTTACACCGCCATCAGCCATTTGAATTGCTGCTGTTTTTTCAACTCCAAACATTCCCAACATAGTTGGTGTTCCTGGATAACGCATGAGAATAAAACAAGGGATCATAATGATACACCCAAGGGTAATCACCATTTTCCTGGTTTTGTCTACAGACCATCCTGAGCTCAACCTATTTTGGGCAAGTAATCCACCAAACCACGCTCCAAACATTGCTCCTACATATGGCACCCAAGCTGAGAATGCAATCTCTTTAACGTTCATTCCGTATACTTCATTCAAATAAATTGGGATGTATCCAATAAAGAGCCACCAGATCGGATCGATTGCAGCAGAAGCGATAATCACTCCCCAGCTTTCCTTATGTTTTAGGAGTTGAGCTGTACTTGGTGCATATCCTTCATCGAAAGTTCCATCCTCATTGAGGTCTTGATTTTTTTGACCAGAAAGAATATAATTTTTCTCTTCTTCAGATAACCATGGATGTTTATCAGGAGGTGATTTTACGATGTAAAACCAAGGTATAAGCCACAAAAATCCAAGTAATCCAATTGTTAGAAAAATTGCTTTCCATGACATATAAATGGCTAATATTCCAATTAACGGGAATGCTACGATTCCGCCAATTGCTGCACCTGAATTGAAAATCCCTTGCGCAAAGGCTCTTTCTTTTGTTGGAAACCATTCGGCATTTGCTTTGGCAGCACCCGGCCAGTTTCCAGCTTCCGCTACTCCTAGTAAAGCTCTAAAAATAGAAAAACTCATCATTCCTTGAGCCAATGCATGAAGCATTGTAGCTGCTGACCAAATACCGATTGATAGTGCGAATCCAATTCTGGTTCCAATCCAATCGAAAATTTTTCCAAAGATTGTTTGGCCTGCTGCATAAGCAAAAATGAAAGCGCCCATTATCATGGAATAGACTTCTTTTCGACCATCGGCATCTTTTTCAGGGAAAAGACTTTCAGAGATATCCGGCCAAAGCACGCCAAAAGCTTGTCGGTCTATGTAGTTGACGACAGCAGCTAGCGCAACTAGGCTTACAACCCACCATCGGAGTCCTTTATTTTTCATTCGTTGGCCATGTTTTGAGGTCTAGTTGTTGGTGCCCTAAAAAGTCTTCTCTTGCTGGGCTAAAAACATCAATTAAAATACCTGGTTTTGTACAGACACAACCGTGCATTTCATGTGGAGGAATGTAGTAGGAATCGCCTTCTTTGATAATTCTTACATCATCTCCAATGGTCATTTTAAATTCTCCGCTTGCGACATAAGTTACTTGCGAATGATAATGCTTGTGCAAATTACCAACAGCACCTGTATCGAACTTTGCTTTTACTAACATTATTTTTCCGTCATACCCCATTATTTGTCTGGACAAACCTTCTGCAACTTGCTCCCATGGCGTTTCATCATCAATCCAATATTCTTTAGTCGGTTTAATGCTATTATGTAAACTGCTCATTTATTTCTTTTTTGATTTTGTAATTCGTGAATTTATGAATTCTTTTTACAACTATAGATTCTTTTTCTAGAATAATTCATGATTCAAATTGGAATGAAAATAATCGATATTTGAAATCTAAATAGGTGAAATTTTTATTAAATAAAGGTACCTGCACAAAGCAGGCACCCTCATGTACGAAAAAACTATTTATTGCTATCAATTTTTATCAAACTACTTCGAAAAGCAAGTTGATAAAAACTGATTGAAGAGAACAAATTTGTTCTCTTCAATCTAATAAAGTGTAATCTTAATATCCGTCGTTTTGTACGATCACGCCAAAGCTTGAAAGTACTTCCGAATCCGGAATTGGAAATAAGAAATAATTAGGGTTGACAGCTTGTCCCATTTCTGACTCAACAGTTCCGGTACGAACTAAATCAAACCATCTGTGTCCTTCGAAAGCCAACTCTAATCTTCTTTCTTTGAAAATTGCCAATCTAACATCTGATTGAGATGTAGCTGTAGTGTTAGCTAATCCAGCTCTTGTTCTAATTTTATTTAACTCTGTGATTGCTGCAGCGGTATTTCCGTTTTCATTTAATGCTTCTGCATAAAGAAGAATTACATCTGCTAATCTGAGTTCTATCCAATCATGATCAGGGCCTCCTGTTTGAGGAAATTTCGGAGACATTAAAAGGGTATCATTAATAGTTATTGCTCTTCTTAAGTCACCAGGACTGTCATCAAATGCAGCAATCAAATCTGCATCCAATGGCTCTAAAGATTTAGTGTCTAATCCACCTGACCAAGACCAGAAATCAGAGAAGCCATATTCGTCTACTACAGAACTTGAAATCTGAGTCGCAAAAATAATTTCATTATTCAGATCATTCTCTACGCCGAATACTTCACCGAAATTATCTTGCAATGCGATTCCTGCTGCATCCGCTCCATTGACGACTGCTGCTAAATGTGGTTCTGCACTGCTGAAATTTCCTTGCTGTACAAACGCTTTACCCAACATTCCTTGAGCAGCATATTTTGAAGCTCTACCACCTGCAGTAGAAGTTCCTAGTACTGCCATTGCATCCTCAAAATCTGGAACGATTACATCACTATAAACTTGAGATTTAGGGCTTCTAGCAAGAATAGACTGGTCTGTAACACTTGGAGAACCTGATAAATTAATCGTAGCATCACCAAATGCTCTTACCAATTTGAAATAAGATAAACCTCTTAAAAATTTAGCTTCTGCTATTTCAGTGGCATCCGTAGAATTATCAATTACAATGTTAGAACTTAGTATAGACTTATAACAAGCTGTATACAATGGACTAAAGAATTGCTCTTCCATTTGAATTAAACCATCATCAAATTGATCGAATTCATCGTATGGAGATTCAAACATGAAAGCATTATCTGCTCTAAAATCTCCCATCACAGCCATTGGGGTCGTTGTACCCAGTTGATAAAAATAGGCTGCATTTAATACACCAGCAAAATCATCCAATGAATCTGCACTTGCGATGTTAGGTGGGACTTGATCGAGATCGTTGTCACATGCTGTCATGAACAGCACTGAAACTAAAATTATATATATATACTTCATTATTTTATTTTTTTAAAAATTAGCATTTATACCAAAAGAGAAACTTCTAACTACTGGACTTGCTCCTACTTGTAAACCATATGTTGTTGGTCCTAAGTAACCGCCATTTGTAGTTTCTACACCTTCTGGATTAAAAGAAGTGTAATCATCACCCATGATGTACAATAAGTTGGTAGATGCAACATATACTCTCAAAGAACTAAAGCCGATGTTGTCTAACCAATCAGGATCGGTATTGTAGCCTAATGTAATATTTCTCAAAGCTAAGTAGGAAGCATCTTGAATCATTGCATCCGTTTCATCTCTGTTACGAGCATAGTGTTGGTTATTAGCATCAGCAATTCCATCACCTTCTGAGTCAAAGCTAGACTTCAAAGAACGCCCCCATTGAGAACCGTAGTAAAGTGGGTCAACATTCCATACTTCTCCACCTTGTGCACCTTGGAACTGCATTCCTAGGTCGAAGTTTTTGAAGGATACAGATGTGTTGAAACCGTAATAAAAGTCAGGTGTGTTATTACCAATTTTTACTAAATCTCCACCCTCTTCAACTGTTTTTGATGCATCGATTTCTCCATCGCCATTTTGATCTACCACATAGCTGTAACCACTTTCTTGACCTGGAAATTCTACCGGATTATTCAATTCACCTAGTGGCACAAATCCTGTCGTTTCTAGTCCCCAGATTTCGCCGATTTCTCCTCCCACATAATTTCTCCAAACTGGGTGTCTTCCCGATTGACCATAATCTGAACGTGGTAATTCATCCAAGTTTCCTAAATCTGTAATTTCAGTGTTAACAGTTGATACGTTGGCACCGAAATCCCATCTTAAATCAGATCTGTTAATTAAGGTTGCTCCTAGATCAAGTTCTAATCCTGAACTTGTAACATCTCCAGAATTCAAGATGATATCTGTGGTTCCTAATACCTCAGAAACACTTTGGCTAATTAAGATATCTTCAATATCAGAAGTGTAGTAATCTGCACTTAATCTAATTCTATTTTGAAGGAAACCTAAGTTGATACCGTAGTTTGTTTCTGTATTGGTTTGCCAAGTTAAGTCTGCATTTTCAACATCAGAAGGAATTAAAAATCCTGTTCCGAAAATAGTTGATTGTGGATTTAGTAGACTTAGTGAACTGTAAGCTCCTAAGAAAGAAGTCGTACCTAATGATCCTGTACTGAAACGTAATTTTAAATCACTTACCAACCCATCGTTGTTGAAAAATGCTTCATTGTGAACATTCCAACCTAATGAGAATGCAGGGAATGTTTCAAATCTGTTGTTTTTTCCAAATCGAGAATCACCATCTCTTCTTAATGAAACAGATGCTAAGTAACGATTGTCAAAAGCATAGTTAATTCTTCCGAAAACACTACGTCTTGCGATCGTTTCGTTTCTTTCTGAAATTGCAATATCAGCTGGATCAAGTAACGCGAAATTTTGTGGTTGACCGAATGGAATATTGGTACCATCCAAGGCGATTCCATTGATAAAGAAAGTTTGGAATTCCATACCAACAACTGCTCCGATATCATGTGCTCCAAAATTTTTAGTATAATTCAAAGTAGTTTCGCTCAATACAGATGATCTTTTCACATCTGTTTGATCCATAAATGTTTGGGTACTACGTGCTCTTGAATCAAACTCTAATCCTCTCCAGTGATAGTCTCTTGTATCTCTCATATCACCACCAAGTACTGTTTTGATATCTAATCCATCTATAATTTCATATTGTAAGTAAGTGCTTACATTTCCAAATAACGTTTTTTGCCATCTGTCAACATTGTCCAATTTTGTAGCAGGTCCTGCATCTCCAGATCCACCAATTCCATTCCCACTTCTTCCGTAGTGCCAGTCTTGCGCAGTCATCCCAGGCTCCAACGTGCTAATGCTGTTATTAAAAGGCGCATCTGATCCTCCTCTATAACCTGAATCAAATGGAGAAAGTCCTAATGCTACTGCTTGATCATTCAAATCTTGTACGAACTGAATAGATGCTGCAGTGTGGTAAACTGGGTGAACACTATAAGCTCTTAGTAAATCTCTCATATCATGTCCAACGATATCTCTATCACCAAGGAAACCGTTGATGTTTAATCCAGTTTTGAATTTTCTACCGATCTTTGCATCTAGATTTAGACGTGCATTGTATCTCTCAAATGCTTGTGTACGAACGACTCCTTTGGTATTGAGGTATCCGACTGAAGCAAAATAATTGATATCATCTGTTCCTCCACTGATACTCAAGTTGTGATTCATGCTATTTCCAGTTTGGAATAACCAATCTTCTACAGATTGAACATCTGGAGAATTTCTAAAAGCATTTCTTCTGTAATTAAATACCTCTTGACCTGGCGTAACAATTATTTCGTTACCATCATCATCTTCCTCTGTAACATCAAAGACAGAATAATCGACATTTCCTGCTGCTTCTTGCTCGTCCATTGATCTAGCCATATCAGCTGCATTGGGATTAATATTATCTCTGACATATCTTTGTGATGTGCTAATGTATGCGTTGTATCCAACTGTTGGTACACCTGATTTTCCTCTTTTGGTTGTTACTAAAACAACTCCATTTGCACCTCGAGAACCATAGATAGCTGCAGAAGCTGCATCTTTTAGTACTTCAATACTTTCAATATCATTTGGGTTGACAGTAGCTAGACTTCCAGAAATCGGATAACCATCTACTACGATTAGTGGGTTAGAATCTCCCGAGATTGAAGAAGCCGCTCTAATCTGAATTTTTGGATCCGCACCAGGAGCACCGTCTTGATTTTGAATTAAAACACCGGACAATTTACCTGCCAAAGCATCGTCTACACGATTGGCTTGTATGGCAGCGACATCCCCACCCTCGAGTTGGGCAATTGCTCCCGTACTGTGAGATTTTTTCCGAGTTCCATATCCAACGACTACGACTTCATCTAAAAGTTCAGCGTCCGTAGACATTGTAAAAGAAATGTTAGATTCAGAACCAACCGTCACCAATTGATCTTGATAACCGATATAGCTTATCTTTAGGACTTCACCTTCAGTTGCATTGATGGTGTATTTTCCATCAACATCGGTTATTGTCCCACGATCCGTTCCTTGAACGATAACACTAGCTCCAATCAAAGGTGAGCCGTCGGAATCTAACAGTTGCCCACTCACACTTTGAGCCTGCATAAACGTGGCACAAAAGAAGATGAGGCAAATTGTAAATGTGGCTTTAAAGAAAAGCCGTGATTTCATAAATTTGTTCATAATTGCTTAAAGTTTTTTCATTAGTTAACAAGTTTTAATTAATAGAGCATGTCGCTACATCCTCTCATTATATTTAATCATGTTCGGGGGTTAATAATTTATGCTAAAGTCTTTTATATCATTTAAATGTAAGGTCATAGCGTCTAATGCTCCTTCTGGGTCCTGTTCAGAAATTTTATTTAAAATGTCTTGATGTTCAAGAATCGTTTTTTCATTGTTATCCTTATTACAAACTTTTAGATTGATAAAGCTCTTCACTATATCTGGTGTAATAATCATCATTAACGATTTGAGCACTGAATTTTTACTTGCTTCAGCTATTTTGATATGAAACAATAAATCTTCTTCTACAGCAGTATGACCACTTCTTAATTTTTCTTCATATAGATTTAAAGCGTTACTCATTTGAACCAGATCGTCTTTGGTTCGGTTGATTGCGGCGAGTCTTGCTGCTTCTCTTTCAAGCAGTATCCTAGTATCAACTAAAGATTTGAAATCTGAATTCTCTAGGTGTAGCACATCCGTTATCAATCCCTCTAGCGCAACTATTCCAATTCCTGTGACCAGTGTACCACTTTGAGGTACTACTTTAACGATTCCATAGAATTGTAATTTATTGATAGCCTCTCTGACTTGTCCGCGACTAACTCCAAGATGTTCAGCTAATTTTCTTTCTGGTGGAAGCTTTTCTCCAGGCTTTATTGTGCCCGAAATAATCAGTTTTCGAATCTGTTTGATGATGAGATCAACAGGATTATCCACCTTGATTTTGTTCAAATTTTCAAGCATAGTTTTTCGTTTTAATTGGTTGACCAAAAATTGGTTGACCAGTTTTTGGTCAACCAAATATGATAAATTATTTTGTTTTATCATAACAGATTGAAATTTTATTTCATATTTTGAACAATTTCATATCATCTAATAAGTTGATGTATATGACCATTATTTATCCTACTTAAAAAAATCGTTGAAAAGACGAGGAATCAATCAAAACTCATGGCTCAACATAGAGATAAACTATCCATTTTCATCATGATCTGCTTTGTCATATTTGGAATCTTAGGAGTAAGGAAAAGCATTATGCAAAGGACACAAGAGCAAGATTTAATGGCGTCTTTTAAAATTACAGAAGGGAGTTTTGTGGATTGTGGTGTTGGTAAAGCCGCAGACTTCGGACAATATTCTTTTGTCTTGAACGACAAAGTTTATCAAAGTTCTTTTCAGGTAGATAAATTTTGTTTCCAACTTACGGAACCATTATGTACCGAATTGAAAAAATATAAATTCCCGATCGCCTACCATCCTGGAAATCCTGATTTAAATGCGATGTTGTTGTCGAAGAGGGATTATGGTAAGTATCGTGTTATAAGATCGGACAGCCTAAGTGAAGTTTTTGAACGGTATTTTGATTGTCGGTAGTTTGGAGAATGAAGCGTGTAAAGTGGCTTCACTTCTTAACAAACTACTGTCAGAGATATCGAAATTTATCATTATTTCTTGAATTCTCTGAATCTATTCATTTAAAAGAGAAGCCACTTTGCACTTTAAACTTTTGCACTTTACACTACTAAAGTTAATGTGGCAACTTAGAACGCAAAGCACCGTAAAACAAAGCGCCTAACAATGCACTTGCAATAATTACTAAGACGATCAAATTTCCTTGACCTACTAATGTGTATAACGGACCGGGACAAGCCCCCGTCATCGCCCAACCTAATCCAAAGCAAGTACCACCTAAGATACTGGCAATATATGTTTTGGGTTTGTCCGCAAATTGAATGATATCACCATCGGCATTTTTCATTTTCCTGGACTTGATGAACTGATGCAATATCGCTCCTACTACTACCGCTACTCCGATGATGCCATACATATGAAAACTTTGGAACCGAAACATTTCTTGGATTCTAAACCAAGAGACTGCTTCTGATTTGGTCATGACAATTCCAAAAAGGATACCTACAAATAAAAACTTTATTAAACGCATTTGTATTGTTTTAAACTTAAAGTGAAAGAATAATTGGCAATAAAACAAAAGTCATTAAAAGACCACCGATGAAAAATCCAATGACCGCAACCAATGATGGCATCTGCAAATTGGACAATCCTGTAATCGCATGTCCCGATGTACAACCGCCAGCATATCGAGTTCCGAATCCAATTAGGAATCCACCTAGCACCATGATTAACAATCCTTTTACGGACATTAAGTTTTCAAAATTTAATAAGTCGTGTGGTATGAATCCCATTCCTTCTGCTGTTGTCGTGGGTGTTTTTATCCCCATCGCATTGAGATCTGCTATTGTTGCAGCTGATATTTGTACTGGTACTGGACTTGCTAATAAGCTCACTCCTATTCCTCCGCCAATGATTCCACCTATAACAAAAGTCAGTAACCAATCGTGCTTTTTCCAATCGTAATTAAAGTATTCGATTTTTTTGCCTGCCCCACCGATCGCACAAATAGCTTGAAAGGAAGAGGATACACCGAACTTTTGTCCTAGGTAAATAAGTAGGAACATCACAAAAGCAATCATGAATCCGGAGATCGACCAATGCCAAGGTTGACTGATAAATTCTATTATACTCATTATATTTATTTTTTAATTTTATAGTTGTCCATCGCAGTGGTCAAAAAAGCGACAGCGGTCGAATCAAAACATTTTTTCCCACAACACATATCCACCATCCAAATTATAAATCTTATCCTTATCAAATCCTCCATTTCTCATCAATGTACAAGCTCGAATACTTCTACGACCTGTGCGACAATAGACAAAAATAACAGCAGACTTTGAAAGTTGTTCTATTTCATCCCAAAAAGTGTCCGCCAAATAACTGATGTTGATCGCACCATTGATGTGGCTATTTGCAAATTCATAATTGGTTCGGCAATCTACAATAATTACATTCTTTGTACTATTTATTTTTTCCTGAAACGCTTTTGGTTCTAGGTTATTGAGTTGAGATTTTAGCAAACGCCAACGAGAAGTTTTGCAAGATTGATCTCTATTTTCCATTAACTATCTTTTAGACCACCATTTTCAGCAACTCGATCAAGATAATATACATCATCAACTGGACGCACGGGTCGCTTAAACCAAAGCGGTCTTCTCAAATTATCCGGACCTGGTGCTGGGCGAGTCATGGCCATCCATTCTTTGTACATTTCATGGGATTTATTGGTATCCACGAAAATGTCTCCGTACTTTTCATTGGGACCAGGTCGCTCAATCCTAACTCTTTGATGCCAACAATGCATTCCACTAATAGGATCGGGATGAACCGCGTGCGTAATGTTTTGATGCACTCCTCCATCCAGCCAGAATACTCTGGAACTATCTGGGTCCTCCGATTTAAATGGGCGTACACCTTGTTTGGTATTCATTTTCCATTTCCCTTTTTCTGGATTTTCGATACTTACGGTGTTCGTTGCCCATCGGTTTCCAGCATCTTGTTGTCTTCTCCATCTTCCTAAGTGGTGTGAACAAGCGACCACTCCCGGCTTCATTCCTTGGGTCACCCAAACTTTATCGATGAAATAACCGATGTCTGTATTTAACTTTACAATATCTCCTGTTTTGAAATTCCATCTTTTTGCATCATCTGGATGCATCCATATTGGATTACGATTTGAGATTTCCATCAGCCATTTTGCATTTCCAGATCTAGAGTGAATCAAAGTTGGTAAACGGAATGTTGGCACCAAAACATATTCTCCTTTTTCCTTATCCAATTGATCGTTATGAATATGACTTTTGATGTAAGTTGGTGTCGAATATTCTGGCCATTTCCAATCGACCATAGTTTGCGAATAAAATTCATTTTTTCGGGAGGGTGTCGGGAAACCAACATACGGTGTTCCTTTAATCATCACTCCAATATTTTTCCCATTTTTGGAAATCACACCTGTTTTTTCATCAACTTTCGATCCATCAAGATCTTTTTCAGGTACGATGTTTTCATCTTTTCTGTAGGATGTTTTTTCTACTTCGAATGCGCCATATTTTCTCATGTAATCGAGTTCGGTCAACCCTTCTTTCTTGGCAGCTTCAGGTAATCCTTTTGTATTTTCGAAGATATATTGATAGTATTCGTCAATGGTAATTTTCTCACCAGGACGATATGGTGATTCAAAATGTTTGCGAATGCCCATACTTCCATCAGGATCAATTCTCCAACTTAATTCAATCCAAAATTCATCTTCTTCCCAAACTTCCCCAGGATTTACTTCGTAAGTGAATTCAAATTCTTTCCCCATTCTTCTTGCTGCTTCACGTAATACTGGTTGACGGAAAGCAATCCACATTCCAGAGTGCGTGGCGTAACTATTGAGGTCATGTCGTTCGGGGGCGTGCCCCATTGGCAATACATAATCTGCAAAGAAAGCGGTCTCATTCCAAGTTGGTGTCATCGCAGCGTGCAACCCAAAAAGATCTTCGTCGAGATAAGTTTCCATCCAAGTAAATCCATCTGGATAGGTCCACACAGGATTGAAAACTCTCGAGAAATATACATCCATTTTTCCACGTCCTTCTTTCAAAAAATGTGGTAATAGAAAGCTCATTTCAAACATGGACATTGGAAATTCATCTGGGAAATGTAAATCATTCCAAAATTTCTGTGCTGGTGGTGTGTCGAAAAATTTTGGTTTGAATTTGTTCCATGCATTAGGGGATGTTCCCCCAACAGTACCTACACTTCCTGTCAACACACTTAAGAAATGGAGTGCTCTGGATACACACCAACCTCCCAAATTTCCAGCCGCTGCACTTCTCCAATTGTGTGCAGCAAATCGCTCTCCAGCTTCTCCTATTTTGGTTCCAATTTCTCGGATCATTTCCGCTTTTACGCCAGATTCTTTTTCTGCAAATTCGGGGGTATAAGCTGCGTATTCTTCTTTTATTTTTTCTATGAAATTTTCAAAAGTTACTTCGAGACCTTCGTGTTTTTTCTCTAAATAGGTTTCCCAGTTGACCCATTTTTCCATGTAAGCGCGATTGTACAATCCTTCATCCAAGATAATTTTTGCGAATGCCAATAGCACAGCTGCTTCTGTACCAGGATAAGAAGGCATCCAATAGTCAGACATAGAAGCGGTGTTGGATAAACGTGGGTCCATTGTTGCTAATTTTGCTCCTTTCATCTTTCCTTCTATGATACGTTGTGCATGTGGATTGAAGTAGTGTCCACTTTCTAGGTGCGCTGAGATTAGCAAAATGAATTTTGCATTCGCATGATCCGGCGACGGTCTGTTATATCCAAACCATAAGTTGTATCCAAATCTTGCTCCTGCTGAACAGATATTGGTATGACTATTATGGCCATCTACTCCCCATGCTTGAATAACTCGATTGGCATATCCCTCGTGCCCTGGTCGGCCAACATGGTAGGCAATTTGATTGTGTCTTTTTTCTTGAATCGCTTTTCTCATTCGAGCAGCAATGGTGTCAAGTATTTCATCCCAACTGACTCGTTCCCATTTTCCTTCGCCTCTTTTCCCAACTCTTTTTAGTGGATATAATATTCTATCCGGATCTGTAATCTGATTGATGGTGGCCGGTCCTTTTGCACAATTTTTTCCTCTACTTCCAGGATGATATGGATTCCCTTCGAATTTTCTTACTTCTCCTTTTTCTTTGTCTACATAAGCGGTCAATCCACATGCACTTTCGCAATTGAAACAGGTGGTTGGGACTATGGTGTAGGTTTTCTTTTCTTTTTTCGGCCATGACTTGGCTTCGTACTCTGTCCAGTGGTCCCATTGCTCCATTGGTGGGAATTCAGTTAGGGTGCCGGGTGGGGTTAAGGATTCAAGGGGTTCGGTTTTATTTGAACTTAAGTTTTTTATTAAGCCTAGTTTTTCGGCTATTTTTTCTATGGTTGAAGGTTTGTTTTTTCCCATTTTGGTATTAAGTATTAGGTATGATGATGCCTGAATAAGGTTGACCGTTTGTGAACTAAATAGTAAAAATTATTTGCAACGGCCAGATCTCTCAAAGGAGATAGTTTATGCTTATCAAATTTAAGTAATTTCTTTTCAAATTCTAATGGGGTTTAGGAATTAATACTGGAATGAGGTTTTTCTTAGAGACTATTTTTTCCCTGTATTAATTTTGGATGATCTAATCGTGGAATCCGGTTTTTTCAGTGTCCTATATTTTTAACCAAATATATACAGCTATCACAGACAGTTCGGATGGCAGCTAGGATCAAGTATTTTTTACATGCTCTTCGCGTACAAACATCCTACTGTCTAAAAAATAATGTTAAAATAACTTCGAAATTACACCCAACATTCATCTTTCGTTATCTTTAATAAACAATGAGAAAACAGATCGAAAACTATTTTCAGTTTACGCGTTCCGAACGTATTGGTATCTTTATCTTGTTGTTTTTATCTCTCCTGACATGGTTCGCCTTTCCTATTTATACCCGTTTTTTTGTGGATCAATCGAAGACGGATTTCACCAAATTTAAAACTGAAATTGCGTTGTTAGAAATGACAATCAAAGCATCGGAAGATAAAAATGGTAACTCCTTTACATCCGATGATAATTTCATCAAATCAGCTTATTCCAAAAAATACAATAAATCCAAGAAAAAAGCGGTTATCACTCCTTTTGCATTTAATCCGAATACGATTTCTCAAGCAGATTTATTGGTCATGGGGATTCCCAAAAATGCCATTGACAACTTGGTGAAATTCAGAAATAAAGGAGCGAAGTTTTACAAGAAAGCAGACTTTAAAAAGGTATACGGAATCACAGATGATATTTATTCAACTATTGAAAATTTCATCCAACTTCCTGTGAATTCTACCAAAAAATTGGAACCTGCCAAATACCCTGAACTCAAAGAAGAAAAACGAGCACTTACTCCATTTGAATTTGATCCTAATACGATTTCTAAAGCTGAGATGAGGAGAATGGGCTTGTCAGATAAGGTAGCTGCTACTATTGAAAACTTCAGAAGTAAAGGTGGCACTTTCAGAAGGCCGGAAGATTTATCCCGAATTTATGGACTAAAAGAAGAAGATTATAACAAGATACAGTCATTTATTACGATAGACGAGAAAGCACCGCCCAAAAAAGAAATCGTCGCTGATGCCAAATCGAAATTTGTTACCAAGAAAAAAGAAGTTCAACCCATTGATATTAACGAAGCAACGATGGAAGACTGGTCTACTCTGAATGGAATTGGTGCGGGTCGGTCAAAAATGATTATTGCGTATCGGGAAAAATTGGGTGGTTTTTATACGATCGATCAAGTACGCGAAACTTTTGGTTTGCCTGATTCTACTTTTCAGCAAATCAAACCATTTTTACGAATTGATGCCTCCAACGAAAAGATTGATCTTAATACGGTGACTCTTGATGGATTAAGCCAACACCCATATCTCAATTTTCGACAAGCCAAAGCGATTATCAATTATCGATCTAATCATGGAGAATTTGAATCGGTAGAAAGTTTAGCTGCGGTGCGAGCTTTGTCGAAAGAAGATGTTGACAAGATTGCTCCTTACCTAAGAGTTAATTAAATTTTTATATCTCATTATTTAGCATCAACAAAAACTGCTGACCAGGTCTGATCTGGTTAAATTTTCCCAATTCTATGTCATCTATTACTCCAATTCTCGGGTATCCTCCGGTAGTCGGACCATCTTGCAACAATACAATGGGAAGACCATTTGGAGGAAGTTGAATGACACCTGGAAATACACCTGACGAAGGAATTTGACCAAAATCCAATAACGGTACTGGTTCTCCCATCAACTTAGCACCCATTCGATTGCTGCTGGGCGAAATGGAATATTTGCTTTTTAAAAGTATTTCTTGTTTTGAATCCTTGAGTAAATTCCATTCAGGACCTTTGTGAAAATAAATCTGATCTATTGCATTATAATCGATTGGTTGCTCTGAATTTAGTTTTGGAAAGCTAGCATTCATTGCTTTCTCAATTTTAATTTGCTCTCCTTTTTTTAGAGATTTTCCGTGAATTCCACCGAATTGGGCATAAGCATAAGTAGCTGTACTTCCTAATATTTTTTCGATTCTCCACTTTCCTTGTATTGCGATGTAAGCGCGAACGCCATTGGTGGTAAATGAACCTGATAACAAACTATTCGCATTTACTTCAATCGCTTTATTTCTAGGTATTTTTTCACCATCAATGGTCCAATTCATTTCTGCTCCTGTCAAACTAATGATCGCCGATTCTGAAAAATGAATGGTAGGTGCGCTGAAATTACATTCCAAAACCGATGTTTCTTTCGAATTAGCTACCAACGCGTTCGCCAAAGCAGCAGCAGTTTTATCCAAAGGTCCTGAAGGTGGAATCGCATAATAAGCCAATCCACTTCTCCCCTCATCTTGAATGCTGGTTAACAAACCTGGTTTTATAATTTCAATCATTGGTATTGTAAGTAATTAGATCAATTTTTGATTTTTGTAATTGCTCAAATTGGTTTTTATCAATCGTTTCTATCTTCAATGAATCCTCTACAGAAAATAAGATCGGTGGAACTTTATTTTTATCAAATAATACAATCGGTGTTTGACCAATGATTTGCCAGCCACCTGGGCTACTCAAATTATAACATCCCAAATACGGGCCACCAATCCCTATCGAGCCTGCAGGAAGATTTTGGCGTGGGTCGGATTTTCTCGGACAATGTAATGTTTCTGGTAAGCCATTCAAATACAAAAATCCAGGCATAAATCCATACATCGCAATTTTAAATGAACTTGCTTTTAATTGTTGGACAATCGCCGATTTGGATTGAAGCGTGTGTTTTTCTACTAAAGACCAATCTAGCCCTTCATCGAAATAAATTGGAAATTTATAAATGGTCGTTTCGGAATTTGTTTGTAAAGATTTAAACTTACTTGAATCGGAACTCAACTGTTCAAGTGCTTGAATGACCAAGGCTTTATCTTTTGAATTGAATCGTATGACTATATCTTTTTCAGATGAAATAACATCATGCGCACCTTTTATTTTTTGTTTAAATAGTTGCTCACCAATTCGCAGTAAGTCTTGTGATGCTGTGGTACTTTTAGGTTGCAGCGAAAAAGCTGCTGGCCCAAAAGGATGTATTTCGAAAACGAGATTATTTAATTGAACGGATTTCAATCGCTTCTTGATTTAAAAATTCAACAATAGATTTAGCCATCTGAATCGCATCAGGTGTATCGCTGTGTAGACAAAAACTATCTACTTGCACACTTAATTTGATTCTCTCATTGGTAATTATTTTCCCGTTTTGAATGTAAGTTTTTAGTTGATCTAAACCATCTGAATGATTCAATACGGCACCTTCTATTTTCCGACTGACCAAACGAAGCCTATTGTCATATCTACGATCAACAAATGCTTCATTCCAAAATTCAAGACCTGTTTTTTGAGCCGCTTCTTTCATTGCTGAATTCGCCAATCCTAAGAGTGCCAGGTTAGGATTTAACTTAACAATAGTTTCACAAATCAGCGTTGCTAGTTGATCATCATCCGCTGCTTCATTGTATAAGGCACCATGTGGTTTTACATGACGTATTTTTGCACCTGCATGCTTTGCGATATTTTGTAAGTTTAGAATTTGATTGGTTAGACTTTTTGCTAAATCAGATTTTGAAATATTCATGGATACTCTACCAAAATTTGTTCGATCAGGGTAGGATGGATGCGCACCAATACTGACCTCATTTGCTATTGCGAGTTGAACACTTTTTTGCATACTTTCATGATCTCCAGCATGTCCACCACAGGCGATATTGCAGGAAGAAATTAGCGGCATTAATTCCCCGTCCAAATTTGAATGAGTCAAATCAATGTACTCTCCTAAATCCGCATTTAAGTCAATTGTTTTTAGCATAATTATGAAAAGAAATGGAAGACTGCATTGATTCCTTTTAGACCAATCACTACTGTTATTAACACTACAATTCCGCCAATTATATTTTGCAAAGTGTTATTGGTGTACTTACCCAATATTGCGGATTGATTCATCAAATATAAAAGATATCCAGCGATTATGGGCAACAAAATTCCATTGGCTATTTGTGCAAATTGAATGATTAAAATGGGTTTAAAACCTAAGGATGAAAACACTACTCCGATCAACAAAACAATTCCCCATACCAACCTAAATCTATTGTCCTGAATATTGGTCTTCCATCCAAACAATCCGTTTGCAGCGTAGGCGGCTGCTAAAGGAGCGGTGATGGCGGAGCTGATTCCTGCCGCAAATAATCCGATAGCAATAGCATATTTTGCCGAAGTTCCAAATAATGGTTCCAATTGAATGGCCATATCTGCCGCATTATTTACTTCTATTTTTAATTGATGTAAAGTTGTTCCAGCCGTAATCAAAATACATGCGGAAACAAATCCACCAATTCCTATGGCAACGTAGTTTTCAATTCGTAACCACTTCAAATCACTTGGTTCGGTCCACTTTTCTTTTACGGATGAAGCATGCAAGAAAAGATTGTAAGGCACAACGGTCGTACCGATTAATCCGAGTACCAATAACAATTCTTTATCTTTAAAAGTAGATGGCACTACTCCATTCAATAAACTGGTAATATCTGGTTTTACTAGAATGGCCGTTAGAAAAAAACAGGCACTCATAATTAAAACCAAGCCAACTAGTAAGCGCTCTATCCATTTGTACTTCCCAACATATAACAATATTCCTGCAATTCCACCAATCACAATAGCCCATCCATTAAAGTCACCACTAATCAAATCTAATCCCAATATCGCTCCTGAAATATTACCCGCTTCATAGGCTGCATTCCCAATTATAATCGCAGCAAAAACGATAAATACTAAGGCTATTTTGGCAATGGCATTCGATTGGTATTTTTGTATGGCTTCTCCTAACCCAGCTTGCGTAATCAATCCGAGTCTTGCAGCCATTTCTTGTAATACTATTGTTGCAATTACTGAAAATAGTAATGCCCAGAGTAAGGTATAACCTGATTGGCTTCCAGCTAGGGTGCAGATGGTGATGGTACCGGGTCCGATGAAGGCGGCGGCTACTAATGTGCTTGGGCCGAATAGTTTGTTTTTGGACAAGTTTTTTTGTTTTGAAATTAAGGATTTTTTATTTTATGAGGGCGTTTTTTTACCACTAAGACACGAGCGCACTAACGTACACTAAGAAGAGGACGTATTTTATGTAGCGGTGGTCTTTAGCCGCCGAAAGAGAAGGTTCAATAAATCGTCAATTTAAGAAATTTACCAAATTATTGATATTTATACAAATTGTATTACACAGTCTGACAGTCATTGAAAAATCCAAAAAAAATACCCATATCAATTTAGATTTTGATATGGGTATTTTGAGACCGATTGATTTAGCTATTTATGGACTCCATTGGAGACGGGTTTGTATCTTTCTATGAACTCTTTTAATTCGTCTACCATATCAGGAGAGCCGATTACGATGGTACATCTTTGGTGCAATTCGGAAGGTTCCATTTCCAGGATGCGTTCCAGTTGTGCGCTGATGGCTTTTCCACCTGCTTCTTCGACAATCATTGCCAATGGATTGCATTCGTATAACAAACGTAGTTTTCCTTTTGGAAATTTACGGGTATTTGGATACAAGAAAATTCCACCTTGAAATAAAATACGGTGAATATCAGAAACCATTGAACCGATGTAACGAAGCCTTAAATTCATGTCAGAACAATGGTCGATATAACGACGCATTTCTACATCAAATTTCAAATAATATCCTTGATTGACAGAGTAGTAATTTCCTCTTGCCGGTATTTTTATATCACGATGAGAGAGACAAAATTCTCCGATGGATGGATCTAATGTGAATCCGTTTACACCTTGTCCAGTTGTATAAACCAAAATGGTAGAAGTACCATAAACGACATATCCGGAAGCAACTTGTTCGACTCCTTTTTGCAAAAAATCTTTGATGTTTACCTCTTTTTTAGAATTACTTTTTCTTCTAAAAATAGAAAAGATCGTTCCAACAGAAACGTTGACATCAATATTGGAAGAACCATCTAGTGGATCAAAAAGCACAACATATTTGGCTTCCTTTTTTCCAACAGATTTTATTTTGATAAAGCCTTCTTCCTCTTCTGATGCAACTCCGCAAACTTCACCACTATTTTTCAAGCATTCGATCAATTTATCATGTGCATACATATCCAATTTTTGGACCTGCTCACCATGACTATTTTCAGAGCCTTCAACTCCTAAAATATTAACTAATCCTGCTTTGTTTACTTCCCGATTGACAATCTTGGAAGCCACACCAATATCACGAAGCAAGCCCGTTAATTCACCGGTTGCATGTGCAAAATCTTTCTGTTGATGAATGATAAACTCATCAAGGGTTACAATTCTATTCATTACTTAAAAGTCTGGTTAAACGTAAATGGTAATATAAAAGTAGTCCTATTTTATCTTATTAGAAAGTAGTTAGACATATATAAAGATTTTATCTGCAATAATCATACAAATTTTTGACAGTCAGAGGGTATTACTTTAATATTATGTATAATTGTAGGAACTTGTTTTTACCAAATAGATAATATTATGCGACATTCCTTTATCTTAATCGTCCTTTTCTTGTTGACAACTTCACTGAATGCACAAGAATCTTTGAATATGAATTTGCTGGTTAGTTGGGATGATGATTCGCTACCCATTTCTCAGAACAACAAAGCATTTAATGATTGTTGGGGATATGCTGCGAATGACCGAGAATATGCCATTGTTGGAGGTGCAGCTCACATTTTCTTTTTTGATATTACCGACCCTGTCAATTTTAATTTAGTTGCCAAAATTGAAACGGGTCAAGTCACCAATTGGAGAGATATTAAGACCTATCAAGATCGAGCTTATGCCGTATCTGATGCGGCAACTGAAGGACTCATTATATTTGATTTGTCAGACTTACCTAACAATGTAACGGTAACCTATTCGAGCAACGATTTCTTTACACGTGCACACAATATTCAAATTGAAGAAGCGACAGGACGTTTATATGTTTGTGGTCAGCCGGTCACTTATAAGGATTTGCTGGTTTATGACATAGCAACTGATCCAGATCTTCCGATTGAAATAGGAAACCCAAATTTAACGGGCGGCTATGTCCATGATCTTTTTGTACGCGACAATATCGCGTATTGTGGGCATGCCAACAATGGCATGTATATCTACGACCTGACGGATCCTGCAAATCCAATCGAATTAGCTTCTTTAGAGTCGGATGGTTACAATCATTCTAATTGGGTGAGTGATGATGGCAATACTTTAGTGATGGCAGAAGAAACTTTAGGTATTCCATTGAGTATTGTTGATATCACCAATTTCATGGATGCGGATATTGAATTGGTGAATTCATTTCAATTTCCATTATTGGCACCGATGCACACGAATAATGTTGCACACAATCCATTTATTATCGGTGATCTGGTTTATGTTTCTTATTATGAAGATGGGGTTCAGGTCTTTGATATCAGTGATCCTATGAATCCTAAACAAGTCGCTTTTTATGACACTTGGGGAGATAATACGGAGTATAACACGACCCAAGGATGTTGGGGTGTTTATCCGTTTTTACCCTCTGGAAGAATTGTTGCTTCCGATTCGAGTAACGGACTTTTTGTATTAGAATTAGATGAGTCTGTTAAAACCAAAGATATTTCTAACAATGATTTTACTATTTATCCAAATCCTGCTTTTGAAAATCTAACAATCGAGTTGAGTGAATTTGATGAGTTACCTGAGCATTTTGAAATTCATACCATTGATGGAAAATTAATGAGATCACAGTCTTGGGATGAAAACATTATCACTGTTAGTGACTTAGCGAATGGGATGTATTTAATTTCACTTCGAATTGGTAAGCAGGTATACAATGCAAAGTTTGTGAAAGGGTAAACGAAATTGAATCCTCGGAGAGGTCAAACTATGTTAGAAAATAAATGAAATTTATTTTCCCGACCTCAGAGAGGTCGCACATTCGAAAACCTTAATTCAATAACATTTTAGAAGATGTGTGTAAACGGTAGCTTTTAAATAAGGAAGGGTATCATACGTGATATATACACAACGTGCTCACGCACTCAAAGTCCTAAAGGGACGATATATACTGGCAACGAACAGGTGTAGCCCTTCGACGACAAGCCGGGTCACACAAAAAAGTGCCATCCTAAGCAGGATGGCACACAACATAACCATGAAAATACATAACCACTCTTTTGCCTTTCGGCTAAATCTTTAATAGGTGAACGTCTGTAGTATTATGAAGATTCTCGAAAAATCTTATCATGGTTTACACACTTATCAAAATCTTTAATTTTCTTTTACAACATAATTGACATGTGGCATTTCGCTCTTCTCATCTTTTCGGATGAACACTTCTTCCACTTCGTCATTTACTTTCAATTCTAATTTTAACAATCCATTTTCAACTTTCAGCAAATCAAATGCTAGCATATTAGCACCATCCACAATTTCTGCACTTCCCTCTTTTACCACTTTAGATTTCGAATCAATAAAGTTGTATTCTAATTTATCCTTTACAGATGAGCGGAGTGTCAAAGTGAAAATTCTATCCGTAATTGTACTACTCATCGCAGTAATCAAAAAGTTGTTTTCGTTATTTCTAGTCATCAAGACGGTCTGAGAATATGAGAAACTTCCATCTACATCTACCTGCATCAATCTGTAAAACATTTTATTTTCTCCAGTCGACAAGTCTAAATATCTATAGTTGTTATTTTCTTTAGTTGTACCAGCAGCTTTAACTTGTCCGACAGTTACGAACTCTAATCCTTCCATTGATTTTTGTACAACAAAAAATTTACTTTCTACTTCTTCAGCAGTACTCCATGAAAGCATGTTTCCAACTTCCAATTCTTCAACTTTCATATGCTTTGCATACACAACAGAGGCGATTGCATTTCCCCAAAAAACAGTAAGAACAAAAGCACTTAATAGGCATCTAAATCTGAAACTGAATTTGTTGTTTTCCATAATCTTTCCTTTTTAAGGTTATTTGAATTCTTGGGATGTCGTCAAATCATTTAGTATTTTGAACCGAATTAAATAATTGCTTCAAGACACATTAATAATTACTTGTATTCAAACAATTTCTATACCAAAAAATTTGTAATGTGTGACTTAGTTAACTATACAAGCCTGATTACTAATGTATTATCAAATAATATAATAGATACTAAAGGATTATAACCATGAAAAATTTTCTATTCTTTGCATTCCTACTACTTTGCGTCTGCTGCAAATCGACACAATTTACTGGGTATACTTTTGAAAAAACCGCCATCGCCAAAAATGCAATGGTTGTGACAGCCCATCCATTAGCGACAGAAATTGGTTTGGACATTTTGAAAAAAGGTGGCAACGCAGTGGATGCAGCGATTGCAGTTCAATATGCCTTATCAGTCGTTTATCCAGTAGCAGGTAATATAGGTGGAGGTGGTTTCATGATGATCAGAATGAAAGATGGAAAAACGGAAGCATTGGATTTTAGAGAAAAAGCGCCAGCGGCTTCTACCAGAGATATGTATTTGGATGAGGATAAAAATGTCATTAAAGGAAAAAGTACACGTGGTCATTTAGCAGCTGGTGTGCCCGGAAGTGTGGATGGAATGTTTGAGGCATTTAACAAATACAGTCAACTAAAAGACATGAAGCAACTGATCGCCCCTTCAGTAAAACTTGCTGAAAAGGGTTTTCCAATTACCAATCAACAAGCGGAAAACTTAAATGAGAAACAAGATGACTTTAAAGAACTGAATACCACTACACCAGTTTTTGTTAAATCAACCCCTTGGAAAAAAGGCGATCTCTTACAGCAAAAAGATTTGGCTGCAACCCTTCAACGCATCATTGATAATGGAAGAGCTGGATTTTACGAAGGCGAAACTGCCAATAAAATTGTTGCCGAAATGAAAGCAGGAAATGGGATCATGACTTTAGCGGATTTGAAAAATTATCATTCTGTCTGGCGTCAACCTGTTGTTGGAAAATATAAAAATTACGAAATCATCTCTATGCCTCCTCCTTCAAGTGGTGGTATCGCTTTGATGCAATTATTAGGTTCTACTGCGAATTACGATGTCAGCAACTGGGCTTTCCATTCCAAAAATCACATTCACTTAATGGCAGAAATTGAACGACGCGTTTATGCGGATCGTGCAAAACATCTTGGTGACAATGATTTTTATCCTGTACCGATGAAAGAATTATTAGATCCTGATTATTTAAAAATGAGAATGGAAAATTTTGATTTGGAGAAAGCAGGTGATAGTGGAGATTTTGATGGAGGTGATTTTAATACCGAAAGTGAGGAGACTACGCACTACTCTATTGTTGATAAAAATGGGAATGCGGTTTCTGTTACGACTACTATTAATGCAGGTTATGGTTCCAAAACGGTCGTCTCTGGAGCAGGCTTTTTATTGAATAATGAAATGGATGACTTTAGTTCTAAACCAGGTACCCCGAATTTTTACGGTCTTATCGGAGCTGAAGCCAATGCAATTGAACCCGGAAAAAGAATGTTATCTTCTATGACGCCAACAATCGTTACTGAAAACAATAAATTGCGAATGGTACTAGGAACACCAGGTGGATCGACGATTATCACTTCCGTCTATCAAGTATTTTTAAATGTCGCAGAATTTGGAATGACCATGTCTGAAGCGGTTCAAGCAAAACGCGTTCATCATCAATGGCTCCCCGATCAGATTTCATACGAGGAAGGAGTTGATGTAAATGTATTGTCAGAATTAAAACAAATGGGTCATGCTACTAAGTCTCGAGGAAGTATTGGTCGGGTTGATGCGATACTTGTAAATGAGGATGGAACTTTGGAAGGTGCTGCTGATAATCGTGGGGATGATTGTGCTCGTGGGTATTAGGTGAAATTGAAAATTATAAATTGGGCGACACCAATTTGACCTACCACTAGACCATGAGATTCATAAAGTTTAACATTTTGAACACGAAAAATCGACTATCTTTAGTTACAACTTGAATTAACCCTGGAAATATGTCCAACAAAGTACTTTTCTTTTTCATACTGGTATTCACAGTTTTTATAATGAACAGCTGTGATTCCGATGACGAGATGCAACCAGATCCACCCGTGATTCCGGAAGATGTTTTTAGAATCTTTTCATTTCATCTTATGGAGGCTAACGAAATTCTGGAAACAACAACCATTTACTATGATGACAATGATCGAGTTGACTATCTATTGGTGCAAAATGAAATGGGACAATCTACAGATTCTGTTGCTTGGAGTTATGACGGAACTTTGACTACTTGTCGATTTCATGATTTAATAGAAGATTATACCAAACTTATCTTGACCATCACGACCGATGCAAATGGGAATATGACCAACAACTCAATGGTCTCATACAATGAAATGGCAACCCCCACCAAACGCACGGATCAAATTTTTGATTATTCCAACAATGTATTGACAGACTACCTCTATCAAACTGATTTTGAAGCAGACGGTGTTTTTGATAGGACCAACGATGGTCATATCAATTGGGATGGAGATCAACTTCAATCCATCGTCACCCATACTTTTTCTAGCTCTATCAATTACATCGACTCCACCCTCTACGAATATGAAGGAGGTTTAATTTCATTAACCCGCAACCTCAACTCCAGCAATGGCGGTGCATACGAAATGACACTGCAAACTGCACCGATGTATGAAAATAATTTTTTCACTTCTGCTTTTATCCAAGAATTTTTCACCGACGAAACTGGTTTCACCTATCCCGTAAGTGAAGCAACAATCGACTTCTACAAATACAATGAAAATGAATTGTTATCAAAAGAATTTATCGGAGACCGAGAAGTGATTTTCAACTATGAAATGGCTCCTGGTAATTTTGGGGATGGGTATTTTTATCGGATTGGTGAGACGACGCATATGGCGGTTTTGGGGGTGGTGCCGGTTGTTGAGTGAGGAAGTAGGTTTATCCCACCATCTTCTTACTAACTCCCAACAAATAAGAAGGTATAGGTTCTGCTAATGCCCATGTAATATTCATAGGTTGCGAACCAGCATGTTCCATCAAACTACAATCACCTATGAATACATATCCCATTGTGTTCCCGAATTCATCCTTACTTTGCTCTCGAATGAACAGGAGGATTTTTTTATTCAATTTTTCGTGATTGATATAACTTTGGCCTTTACCAGAATCAGGTCGTGTTTTGTTTTGAGATTGCCAATGAAAAATAGATTCAGTAATTGCATAATCATCATACATTGTAGTAGGCGAAAAATTTTCTTCTGACTTGATTAAATTGACAAAAAGGATTTCGGTATTGAGATCCTTTTTGAATGCGACTCCTTCACGATTTGAACTTTTTTCGTCAAAAGTTGAAAACCCAAAAGCAGCTAATATTTGGTCACGTGTATATCTTGCATGCAATTGTAGTGGTTGTGCATATGGGAGATCGATTTCTTTTTCGATAAAATCGATTTGAGCAATTTTGATATCGATTACTTCTTTAAGTTCTTCTAAGAAGAATTTGTTTTCAGCAATTGCTTGAATACTACTTTCAAGGTTAACATGAGTATTATTAGCTCCCCAGAAATCATAATGTAACATGAGTCCCATTTGCTGTTCAACTTTAGAAAGTGCATCTAATTCAATTTTACAATCCTGATCTAAAAAAAATTTTATAAATTTGAAATAACTCATAGAATTGGTAGACAACCATTTCTTTGAGATCATTGTTTTTACATTTTTCTCATTCGTGTCCGTAAGGTTAGGTAATTTACCTGCATCATGTAAAAGTCTTGACCAAGTATCTCTTTTGTAAATGTATTGTAACTTTATATGATGAAACGAGGAGAAATTTTTTAGCGTCAATGGTAAGTTGGTTTGTTGATCCCAAAGTTGGATTTTATGGATCAACTCATTCCTTCTAATGGAAGTTGCCTTGGTGATATTTTCTAATATCCATTGCTTCGCTTTTTTCTCTAACACAATTGAACAACCTAATGGCAGGTGAGGAAAGTCATCTCTTACTTCATCTTTTATTGGATTATTTGTCCTTCCAATCAATGCCCGGAATTTACTTTCAAAATCATATTCCGGTCGAGCATTCGAAACAAAATCTAAAACAGTTAGGCAATCTTTTCCATCTGCCAATCGCAATCCTCTTCCTAGCTGCTGTAAAAAAACGGTCAAACTTTCTGTTGGTCTCAAAAATAAAACCGTATCGATCGCCGGAATATCAACTCCTTCATTAAAGATATCTACAACAAATAGATAATTGATTTCTTTGTTTTGCAACTTGGTTCGCATTGTCTGTCTTTCCGACTGAGCCGTATCTGAAGTTAAACAAGCTGCTTTCAATCCGGCTTTTAGAAATTTTTCGGTCATAAACGCTGCATGTGCTTGCGTCACACAAAATCCTAATGTTCGAGTTTCATTGATATCCAAACAATAGTTTTCCAGATTTTTAATAATGTCTCTTACTCTCCTATCGGAAGCTGTATATATTGTTGTTAATTCAGCATTATCATATTTTCCCTTGCTCCATGAGACATTTTTCAAATCAGTATTATCGGTAATTCCAAAATATTGAAATGGACATAATAGTTTTCTATTCAATGCTTCTGGCAATCGGATTTCTGCGGAAATTTTATTCGAGAAATCTCTTAGGATATTGCCGCCATCCATCCGTTCAGGAGTGGCAGTAAGACCCAATAAAATTTTAGGTTTGAAATAATTAAGTATTGGTTGATAACTATTTGCTTTGATGTGATGCACCTCATCAATCACTATATAATCGTAAAAATCCGGTTCTATTTCAGTGTATTTTTTTGTAAACGTTTGAACAGAAGCAAATACATGTGCATAGCTTGTTGGTTTATTTTTACCATCCCATATTTCACCAAAATTATTGTCTTTAAGAATCGCTTGAAAGGTATCCATGGATTGTTCCAATATCTCTTTTCGATGCGCGATAAAAAGTAGATTTGTACGCTTATGCTCTTTTTTAAATCGATGATAATCAAAAGCTGAAATAATCGTTTTCCCAGTACCCGTTGCAGCAACGATTAGGTTTTTAGTATTCTCGTGAACACTTCTTTCAACCTCTAATTTATCTAAGATCTCCTGTTGGTAGGTGTATGGTTTAATATCAAAAAAAGTAGAAAATCGATTGGTCGACTTTGAAAATTTAGCGCTTTTTAATGCACCTGAAAGTTTAGGTAAATCCTTTTCCTTGTTATAGGTTTCAAACTCATTGCTCTGCCAATAAGACTCAAATGTTTTCTGAAATTTATCAATGATATGACCAATCTCTTTGGTTGTAATTTTTAGATTCCATTCTAATCCGTTGGTCAAAGCAGATCTAGAAAAATTGGAAGATCCAATATAGCCTGTGTGAAATCCAGTATTCCTATGAAACAAATATGCTTTTGCATGTAGCCTTTCGTGTTCTGTATTATAGGATACTTTGACCTCCGTATTTTCAAGACCTGATAGATAGTCTATTGCTTTAGCATCTGTTGCGCCCATATAGGTAGTGGTGATGACACGTAATTGACCGCCACGATTAACGAATGAAGACAACTCTTTTTGGAAAACTCTAATCCCTTGCCATTTAATAAAAGACACTAAAAAATCAATTCGATCTGCCGATAATATTTCTTTTCGAATTTCACTCCCTAACTCGATTCCTGCACTTCCTCCTGTAAATAATTCGCTTTGATTGATTCGGGTGTACGGTGTTATATTATTAACATGATTCTCTAGGTTAGTAATGCCCAATTGCTTACTTAAAACTGCTTTCAATATTTTATCAGAGTGTAGTAAGTTCTCATCAAGATTAGATGTTTGCAATTCATTCCTCAACAAAAGAATAATTTTATTCGTCAACTCGATTCTTTTGTTAATCAATTCTTCTTTCTTGCCTGGCATAATTGCCAGTGCATGCTTTACTACTTTTTGAACGTGTTGCGATAAGGTTGTAGAAGATTCCTCAAAATCTAGTGCAGTTTGTTTGGTGAAGAAATTTTCATCTGACAATTCATCTAATTGGGATTTGATAAGTTGAGATATCAGTTGTTCGTAGATTCCTTGCTCCATTGTAGCTGGTTTTAAAAATGAATATTCTGTTTGCTTATTTGGCTCCCCAATTTAACAAACTTTAAATCGAATTAAACGCTATTAACAAACCCATCTTAAAACATTGGTTAAACATTTATAATCTCCTACCCGCAGGTGCTTAAAATATCAGGAATGCATGTAGCATTTTTTCATTTAATACTTGTCATTCAGAGCGGATTATTAGTTCCATAGAACTCATAAGAAGTCGAGGAATCAAGGGATTAATGTTCGTCCAATTTCGACCATTGCAATGAGCATAAGGATGAACGAAGTGGAGAAATCTTTTGAGCGATACTTTTTATTTACTCGAATTATATTTTACTTCAAGTCATGGATTTCTCCACTATCACTAAAACCAACACTCAATGCACGGTCGAAATTGTAGGACGTGAACACGCTTATTCTTCGACTTAGTATTGATTATCATCAATACTTCGCTCAGAATGACAAGTGAGTTATTAAGAAAAATTTGAGTACTTCAGGTAACAATTAAGCAGGAACTATTGACCTAAACTTTGAGAAAACATCTATATTTTGAGTCCTAAAACTCAAACAACTCTTTTAGGATAAATTGAACATCCACCTCTACCCCCTCGGATGATAAATAATAGGCTCCATCTCAAGCCCCTCTGCTCTGTGACCGATCAAAATCTGGAAAGGAATGACTGAGTTCTAAGACAGTCCAAGCGACTATTTATTGATTCTTTTTATGTTTTGTGCTGATAGGTTTTGAGAATTGAAGAGGAAAATGACTGAGGTAAGTTTAATTACGTTTAGCTTTTTCAATCTTGAATTATTTGATTCGGTGTTTAAAAATTAAGAATACATATTGTATTGGTAGAAAACTCAAAGTTCCAATTCCAAGTAAGAACTTTCACCACTTTATCCTGCAAAAGAATTAGTACTTAGAATATTATTTTTTCTTGATCTTCATTTTTTCTTGATAAAAAAGGAAGCAAAAAATCAAGGCTTTAAATATTTATCTAAAATTTAAATGGCTCCCCGCAAAATCTCGAAACTCGCAACACTTTCAGTGGCTCAAACAACGATCTTTTTTTCTCCCTCCGCACTTCTAAATTTCTTAACGATAAATCTTTAAGGCCAAAACCCACCCGCTTCAAAATTCTGCTAATAGCAAGTTACCTCAAATAGAACTATATTTTGGCGGAATTAGTATTGATGGTAGGAAGAATAAAAAAGGAGATTACTATTTTTTAATAACAATTTATACCCGTATCTAGAAAATAGTGATTTGGCAAATAATATCAACCAACAAAAAAGTGACTTCCGAGTTAACGAAAGCCACTTAGGGATTATAATTTGCTATTCGCAAATATGAAAAAACTGTTCATGGACTTTAAAAGTACTAGGAATCGACCGAAAACCGAATTTATACATTAAATATCCTCAATATTTAACAGTTGTTAATGAGGTGATTTTAGTGTAAAATCTTGAATATCAACTCTTTCATTAATTCGCCCGGGCCAACGGAATTGTTGTTTAATCCTTTAGATCGAAGGTCATATTCTCTTAATAGGTGCAAAACTTCCTCTGTTTTGGGCAATGGATAATTTCGTGCCGCCAACTTATAGTCTTTCACAAAATAGACCGATCCGATCTTTAAATTAAGGGCTAATGCATCATCAGAAATACCTTTTAAGAAGTGGGCTTGATAGACTTTACTGAAAAAATTATACAACGTACTAATCACCACAACCAAAGGATTCTTCTTAGGATTGGAAATGAAATAATTAATGATTCGATTGGCTTTTAATACTTCTCGATTCCCCAATGCTTTTTGTAATTCAAAGACATTGTAATCTTTGCTGATCCCGATGTATTTTTCAACTTCTGTAGAACCGATTGTTACGGATTTGTCGACATTCAATAAAAGCTTGTCTAGCTCATTGGAGACTTTGGATAAATTGGTTCCTAAATAGTCGGCGATGAGTTGGGAGGCTTTCGGATCTATCGTTGCTTTGTGGTCTTTGACATAAGTATTGACCCAAGCTGCTACTTTATTGTCGTATAATTTTTTGGATTCAAAAGTTACTGCATGTTTTGTAATTCCTTTACCAAATGAAGTCCGCTTGTCTAATTTTTTGTGCTTATAGACAATCAATAACAAGGTAGTTGCAACTGGATTTTTCACATAAGGCAATAGATTTCCAATCGTCCGCATTTCTTGTGCTTCTTTCAAAATCAACACTTGTCTAGGTGCCATCATCGGATATCTAGAAGCAGCATCTATGATCGTTTTGTGATCTGATTCTTTCCCGTAAAATATCATTTGATTGAAGGACCGCTCTGATTCTGATAGGACATTTTCTTCTACATATCGAGTTACTTTGTCCATGTAGTAAGGCTCATCTCCATGTAGGAAATAGACTGGCTTGATATCACCTGATTTGAATTGCTTGATGAGCTCTTTGTAGTTCAATGTATGTTTTAGTTTTTCTAAAGGTCTGTAATTTGTTTTTTAATTCCAAATGGGGGACTTGGAAGTATTGAGTAGGTGAGGACGTATTTTATCACTAAGGCACGAAGGTTCACTCAGAATCACTAAGTGGGACGCGGCTTTCTTAGTGGACCTTAGTTTCTCTTAGTGCCTTAGTGATAAAATAAAATCCGAGTCTAGGCATGCTCAGCAACCATCTCAGCAACTCTATTTATCCACTTAGGATTCGCATTCAAGCTTTCCACCAGTTGCAATCGCTCACCACCCATTTCTTCAAATTCTTCTAAATATTCATCCATCACCTCAATGGTCGTTTCCAAACAATCAGAGACGAAAGCTGGACACAGCACTAACAAACTTTTATCACCAGCATCGGCTCTTTCTTTCAATACATCGGATGTATATGGCTTCACCCATTCAGCTCGACCTAATCTGGATTGAAAACATACCGTATAATCACTTTCCTTTAATCCTAATTTTTTCGCAATCACTTTTGTAGTGTCAAAACATTGGGCAGAATAACAATACTGATTTTTATAACTTATCGTGTGGCAACAATTTTCTGCTTTTTGGCAATGGTTGCAATTATCTCCTTTTACCAATTGTCGGACAGGTAAACCATGATAACTGAATAGTATATGATCCCAACTTTTAACATCGTGTATACGAGCATTCTCCGCAAAAATTTCACACATCGCATCATCATCATGATAGGAATTAATCAATTTCAAATCCGGAATCACCAATTGCTTAGACGCCAATCGCATAACCTCTTCATGTACCGAACCAGTAGATGCCGAAGCGTAATGTGGGAATAATGGAAAAACAATTATTTTAGAAACGCTTGCTTCGATTAATTTATTGAAAGCTGACTCAATGGAGGGAGATTGGTAGCGCATCGCCAATTCTACGATGTATTCATCACCCAACTTTTCTCGCACACCATCTGTCAATTTAATGCCATTGACTTTTAAAGGAGATCCTTCTTCTGTCCATAACTTTTGATATAATTTACCAGATTCACCTGACCTAAATGGCGCAATGATACCTCTTACCAATAAATTGCGGGTTAACCAAGAAGTATCAATGACTCGCTTATCTAATAAAAATTCTTTCAAATAACGATACACGGCTCCTCGACTTGGATCATCAGGAGTCCCAAGATTGACTAATAAAACACCTATTTTTCCCTTTTTCAACATAGTTTACATTTGGAATTTAAATTCAAAAATACACTTTTGAAACAATTATTAGAATAGTATTTACAAATAGCTATTAAACAAAATATTGCGATTGAAGTTCATTAAAAAGTAAAGCATTTCAGACCCTTAGACTTTTAGATTTTTAGACACTTCTGGAAGATATGGAACTTCTCTTTTTGAATAAAATCGAGTAGTTCCTTATAAAAGAGAAGTGTCCAAATATCTAAACTGCTAAAGGTCAAAATACCTAGATTAAAGGACGCTTAACCCAATAACTTACCACAGAATTAACAATAAAAAACTACCTTTGGAGCAAATTTAAAAACCAATATTTTATGCCTCGACCACTTATTTTAGTTTGTAATGATGATGGGATTACAGCGCCAGGAATTAGAGCGCTTGTTGAAGTAGTTCAAGAATTTGGAGAGGTGGTCGTTGTGGCACCTGATAGTCCTCAATCAGGGAAAGGGCATTCCATTACATTGACGGAATCTTTGCGCTTAAAACCTGATGATGCTTTTGATGGAATTGAAGCTTTCAAATGCTCTGGTACTCCTGCAGATTGTATCAAAATTGCCAAGCACTTTGTTTTGAACGGTAGAAAAGCGGATCTATGTGTTTCTGGAATTAATCATGGTTCCAATTCTTCTATAAATATCGTGTATTCAGGAACAATGGGTGCGGCGATGGAAGCTGCGATCGAAGGGATTCCATCGATTGGTTTTTCATTACTGGATTTTTCTCACGATGCGGATATGGAAATTTGTAAACCTTATGTTAGACAACTCGTAGAAGATGCTTTAAAAAATGGACTGGGTGGTGCTCAATTGCTCAATGTCAATATCCCGGCCCTTCCTGCTGCGGATCTAAAAGGAATAAAATATTGTCGCCAAGCAATTGGAAAATGGGTTGAAAAATATATTGAGAAAGAAGATCCTTATGGCAAACCTTATTATTGGTTGACTGGAGAATATGTTTATAAAGATCAAGGGGAGGATACGGATATTTGGGCACT
>CALFWW010000057.1 GCA_937928575.1 uncultured Saprospiraceae bacterium
AAAAGGGCTTGCAAATAATATGGAAGAAAAATTTTCAAAGGTCAAGGCGAAAAACACAGGCATACCTTTTGGTACGGCGAGCCTGCCTGACTGCGCCAAGCAGACAGGGCTTTTTAACGTAGAGATTTGGAAATTTTACTCCTAGATACCCGCTATTTTGGAGTTCAATTTGTATTATATCAGTTACTAGTATTCGTATCAACTAAAATGACCTATTTGATTTCTAATATATTTAGATTTGTTATAAAATTAAAGTCCTTTCTCCCATTTATAATATCTTGCTCCTAAACGTGTGCTTTCAGTTCCAATTTTCTCAATAACAAATTCGTCTTTTGGTTTAATGATACTTTTCGTTAATTGTTTGCGATGGATTTTCTCATACTGATTATATTCAAGTTCATTGGCTGTCTCTAATTTTTGAAATACATTAAAATTAGAGACGACGTTTTTCCAAGTTCCTTGCAATTTCCCTTCAAATACTTTGGACTTCGATCCACTTCCATACCCAAAAAATCCAAATTTTGAGTTGGTTAAATCGGAGCCTTCATTTAGGTCCGATTCAAGTGTACTCATTAGTGCGAGAAAAATGGAACAGGCATACATGTTACCAGTGAGTGCAGATGCCCGTTGTGCTTTTTCTAACTTTTCATTTACAAAATTATTGTAGGCTTCAGTTTTGGTAATGGATCGTAAGAATTTTACTCTTGCTGCTTCATAGGAAAGATTATCTTCAAAATTTTCTCTGATTGGCTCATCAAGAATTTGTTTAGAGAATGAAGACCAAGCGCCATTTTTCTTCAATGATAGCATGAATAGTTCAGACGCAATTCGTTTTCCATGAAAGGCATATGGCAGATGAAATATCAATCGATCCCATTCTGACAAGCAATCCTTTTCAGTTGATTCTTCATCGCTCATTTTATGACAGTAATCAAAATATGCTTCACGAATTCTATTTTGATACGTCCAATTAGAATATTGGCCGTCGAAAACCGGCGTTTCTTTAAATATTTGGACCGACGCTTCATTAATATCCAGTACTCCTTCTACGTCCAAAGAAACTGGCAAACGCTCTATAACTTCTTCTGCCGATTTACCATTTACATCTGCCAATTTCAATACTTCCTCTATTATAGCTGTTTTAGAAAAAGATCGTCTAGGCTTAAAAAAATCATGTACCCCTTGTGTTGCAACACCAAAGACATCATCAATAACCAACAATTCAGGATCATGTTTTATCAACATTGCGATTGCACCTGCGCCTTGCGTATACTCCCCTCCTGAATTCAATTCATATTTTGCAAAATCAGAAGCCACAACAATGCCTTTTCGATTTACATTTCCGCGAACCCAATCCAAAGTGTTTTGTAAAGCATCAACTGCACCGATGCATGCAAAAGTCAAATCAACTACATCACAATTTTTGAAACAAGTAGGCCCATGTTTTTCTTTATATTTTCGTCTCAACATTTCTAATACATAAGTAGCAGTAGGTTTTGCTCCATCCAAAGCGGACTCCGTACCGAGGTAGATACGACCGATTTCCTCCGGCTTCAACTTATTTTTTTCGATTAACTCATAGACTGCATTGGCTGCCATCGTTGCTGCATCTTCATGCACATCTGGTATAAGCATGCGTTGAAGACCTAGACCTTTATTAAGTTTTGCATATTCTAGCTTTCTTTCATTGGCCAGTGCTTCAATATTTAAATAAAGCTTAGGGATGTAAAGGGCCATGTCACTGATGCCAACATTTGATTTTGTCATAATTATTTTTGGACTTTTTATTCGTTGGTAAAAGTAACAGATGTTTTCAAAGAAATGACTTATCAAAATAAAAAAGTGATTGCACATGTTTCGTACAATCACTTTTCCTATTTTTGATTTGAAGCAACTACTTCAAAAACGAATTATTTTAAGATAATTTAGCTTCAATACTCAAAGTTGCGTGTGGGACCGCTTTCAATCGATCTTTGGCAATCAACTTACCCGTTTCTCGACACACGCCATATACTTTATTTTTGATTCGAAGTTTTGCATTTTCAAGATGTTGAATATGCTTCTTTAATCTATTTGCTAACGTACTAATTCTTTCTGCTTCTGCAGTTCCAATTCCATCATCCAATCCACGCACTTTGTTATCCGGATTGTCTGCTCTATCACTCATTTGCTTAAGATAAAAATCTAGTTGCTCTTTTGATTCAACTAACTTTGAGTCGATTATCTTTTCAAATTCTTTCAGTTCTTTTTCAGTATACCTTGTTTTGATAGTTTTCTTACGTGCCATAGGTCTAGTATTTATACGGTGACAATAATATGTGTTGTTTTTAGCAAGTTTTAAGAATTATCTTTCTATTTGGAAGCAAAATTAGTAATAAATTACCGAATCAACATACATGCACCCAATTAAAGTAATCTTAAAAAACCGGAGGAATTGATTTTAAAACATCGGTTATCAACATTTTAGGCTTCAATTATCGGGATGTAAATATGCGATACACCGACGATGATATATGACGATGAACAAGGTGGTTTTTTAAAAAGTTCAGCGTAATTAATTTTTTTGAAAAATTACCTTTTGAGTGGTAGGGAATGGGTAAATAGATTTCATTATATGTAATTGGATTGTTGAATACATATATAGGAGATTAAAAAAAGGCGCTTATAAAAAGCGCCTTGTGTTATACAGATTGTATTATATAATGACGGTTTCAATATGGAGGAAAAATTTTCAAAGGTCAAGGCGGAAAACGCAAGTATCCCCTTTGGGCTATCGAGGCTTTCCAACGAAGAGATTTGGAAATTTTTCTCATAGAAAGCCCGCTATTTTATAGTTCAATTTGTATTATTTAGTTACTGACCACTGCATTTGCCTGAACAATGTATTCTTTATATTTCACAGCAGTTGAAGGATCTTTCTTCACCATGATTGCAAAATAATTGGCTGCTAGTTGATACCTATAATTCTTAAGACAAGCATAACCGGCTAAGAAATCATAGTCTGAATTTTTAGGATTCAAAATAATGGCTTGATCGAAATCTTCTTTCGCTTTTGAAAATTCAAGCGTTCTTAAATAAGCTCTTCCTCTGTTTTCAAAATAATTTGGTGCCTTTGGGTTCAATTCAATCGCTTTGGTATAATCACGGATTGCTTGATTTACTTTATTGTTTTTGATTTTCAAATTAGCACGATTGTGATAAGCTTCTGCGAAATCTGGTTTTACAGCGGCCACATCATCGAAATCTCTGGATGCCAATTGGTATTTCTTCAAAATTAAATAACAAAGTCCTCGCAGATTTCTTGCACGATAATTTTTAGGGTCTCTTGCCAAAACATCATTGAATGCATTTATTGCTGTCCAGTAATCTTTATTGTCATAAGCAAACGTTCCATTATAATACAACTGTTGAGCAGTCAGACTTGCATTTTTATCTACCCCTTTACTTGCCATCATTTCATCAATTGAAGTAGTTGGTATATTGTAGGTGGTCGGTGTTTGCGTGATGGATATTGGCGTTGATGCCGATGTAGATGTTGGACCAGTTGAAGTTGGATTCTGCGTTACAGAATGAAAAGCTAAACTTTCATTTTTAGTTTGAGATCCATTTAGAGCGAACTTGTATTTTTCCAAATCATCCAAAGCTGCAACATCATTGTTATTAGTGCTTACATATTTTTCCTGATCTTGAATAGCTCCTTGAAAATCATGTTTCAAGTATTTCAATTCTGCTCTTTTAGCAAAGGCATCGGCGTAGCTATGGTCCAATTCGATGGTACGGTTAAAACTTTTTAGTGCATTGTCCAAATCATTCGCTTCCATTTGCGCAGCACCCAAAGAGAAATAAGCAACCGGATTTCTGTTATCCAATTTCAATGCATAATTACTGTCTTCAATTGCCAGACTATATAAGTGTTTGGCAGAATAAGCAATAGAACGATTGGCATACAAATCACTGATTGCTGTGATTTCAATTGCTGTGCTATAATCCGAGATCGCATCATCAAATAGTTTGGAAGCCTTGAAAGCGTTTCCTCTGTTATTTAATGCTACCACTAATTTGGGATCAATATCTAATGCTGCTCCATAATGTTGAATCGCCATTTGATAATCCTTTTTAGCGAAAAACACATCTGCCATTTGACTCCAAGTAATTGCAGTGTTAGGATCAAGCGCAATAGATTCTCTAAAATCCTGAATGGCCTCTTCGTGTTTATTCAGACCTAAATAAGCAACGCCTCTATCTGAAAAGACAGCCGCATCTCTTTTTTTATCCAGAACAATCGAGTAATCTGCAATCGCACCATTCAAATCATTCATCATCTTTTTGATGTTGGCTCTTTGTGCAAAAACATCTATATCATTTGGTGTCAAATTGATGACTTGATTGATATCCATGAGAGCAGCTGAATAATTTTCCAATTCCAAATGCGCCAAACCTCTATTGAAATAAGCGTTGGTGTACGTTGGATCCAATTGGATGGCAGCAGAATATTCGGTGATGGCTCCTGCAAAATTGTAGGCATCAAATTTCTTTCCTGCAGATTGATAAAAATCTAAAGCAGATTGCGCATTTAATTGAAAGGAAAAAATAAGCGTAAAAAGTAATACGAAAATGGGGGACTGTTTCATTGTCAAGAAGTATTATATTATATAATGTAACTATATAAGACTACAAACTTTTTGCCACTTTCCTTCGATGTATTGTCACAATGAAATATAGGTGCAATTCTGTTGCTGAGCACTTAACATTTGACGACAAATTTACCTGTGAAATAAATTGGGGATGTTTTTACCTGTATTACAATGGGAAAACATATTATTGAAATAACTAATTCTATATCAGTGTTTTAATATGATGAAATATCATAATATTATTCTAGGCGTCACAACTTCAACGATATTTCAAAACACATAAAGTCTTTTTCGCATAGATTAGGTCTGTTATTATCCCCCGCTGTATCTCGGAAAAAGTTTTGAGTGCAGTGCCAATAATTTCATCAATCGGACTAACGATTCCCCTCGTTCATGCAGATTGCATTTATAATTCAATCTGTATTACCCCTCCGTTTGATTTGGTTGATGGTAATGTATTGGTGTATTTACTTACATCATTAAAAATTACCATTATGAAACAATTACTGTTCGTAATAACCCTCGTGTTTCTGAATGTTTGGAGTCCTGTTTTTGCAACAGGTGCAATGAGTCCAGATGATTACATTTCTAAGTATGCACCAATTGCGATTGAAGAAATGTATAGAAGTAATATCCCTGCTAGTATTACACTTGCGCAAGGAATTATTGAATCCAGCTGGGGCGGGAGTGAGCTCGCTGCAACTCATAAAAACCATTTTGGTATTAAGTGCAATTCCGGTTGGGAGGGCATTCATACTTATCATGAAGATGATGACTATGACGAAAATGGAAATTTATTAGCATCTTGTTTTCGTGGCTATTACAGCGTCGAAGAATCCTATAAAGATCACTCAAATTTTTTAATGAGAGGTGCGCGTTATTCAAAATTATTTGAATTGGACATCAACGACTTTGTAAATTGGGCGATTGGGTTGAAGGAATGTGGCTATGCGACAGATCCTGAATATGCTCAAAAGCTAATCAACACGATCAATAAATATGGTTTGAATCAATTCGATGGGTCTGATAAACCCATTGCGGCGATTGCAGAACCAATGCCTGAGATAGAAGTTTTCTATTTACCAGAAAACTATAAGCCAGGTATGTATGATGATTTGATTGTGGAAGCGACGACAACACCAATACAACAACAAGCTCACGTTGCACCTGCATATGACTTAGGTACTTACAAAGGTATGTATGCACCAAACAATGATGAAAAAAATACGACAAAGGAAACGAAAATTATCGTTGAAAGAAAATCGGGTAATGTTATTCAGATGAGTACCACTCCGAGATCTAAAGCGATAAGAAGAAACTAATTTTTAGTTGAACAGTTTTTAATCCAGAAGCAGCGACTACAATGGTAGTTGCTGCTTTTTTTGTTTGGGTGCCAAACTATATTGCACCAATTTTTTTTAACAACTTGATATATTGTTCACCAGACATAGGACAATCAAAATACTGTTCAGCCTGTTTTGTATTTGGAAACTTTAATTGTTTCTTAATTTGTCCCATTAAATTCTTATTATATTCCTTTTTACCATGACTGAAATATGTGTAAACATTTTGTTTCACACCATCAACAACCAAGTAGTAAAATTGATGATGATTTTTCTCTGGAAATAATTCAAAGCTTTTTTTCCCAAGAACTTTTTTTAAATATTTAGTCTTTCTTGGCTTCATCAATTACTTGTTTGATTATACTTTTCAATTTTCCTTTTAAAGATTGAGCTCCTTCCGATAAATTTTTATCACTCTCATTATGAAAATTTACATACAAAGAATAGAAACTAAATGAAAACGCTTCTACAGCTTCTTCTCTTGTTTCTCCCCAAACCGTGATATCAAATTCATCATTTCTTATGAGATAATTATCATTTTCAAATTCTACTTCACATTGTAATTCATTATTTAGCAAAAATATTTTATCTGAAAATTTAATATAATCCGGCGTGTAAGGATATGTATCATCCACTTATAATAGATTTGTAGTTTTTAAATGACTCTTTTTTCCAGTCCAAAATCTCATCCTTAAAGATAGGAGACTGTTGTTCTATTATATTTGGTGCTACAGAAATATCAAAGCTTCCAAAGTCCAAATCAACAGCAAGAAGATCTAATTCCTCAACAAAAGTTTGGAGAAGTTTATCGTTCTGCTCATATGCTTTGAAGAAGTCTGGATTTTTTTGAATTCAATTTCAAGAAAATTTTTATACGATTTGTTTATATCAGAAAGGACTTTTATAACCGTTTCTACTCTTGCAGCATGACCAATCGTGTTTTTAGGGTCAATATGAAACCTTAAAGCTATTTTTTTTAAGCCCTCAAGTAGATTGTTATTCATTATCTAATGTATTCTTTTTATGCAAATTTGCAATATATCTACTCAAAATGCTAATTATAAACAAGATATAATTTTTAATATTTTAAGAGTTTTTCCAATTCCTGTTCAAGATGAATTGTATGTGGAATACCAATTAGATAATACGAATGAAGGTTATTTTCAAATTCATTATCTGCTTGGTAAGGAGTTATTTAGGACACTTCCACTGAATCAAGAGTCTGAAGCATACCGTCAATCTTTTGCAGTCAACAATTTTATTACCTCAAGTGGTATTTATATGCTAACAATACATTTTGGAGAAAGTCAGGTAAGTAAAAAGATACATTTTCTAAAAAACTAATCATGAATTAAAGTGAAACTTTCTCCAACCTAAACATCATAAACAAAGGAATCCGTTTCCTCCTCTTATAATCATATCCATCTTCAAAATTAGTTTCAATTGGTTTGGATTCTCGGATGGATGAGATTTTGAAATTAGCTTGTTGGAATAAAGACCAATATTGTTCGATAGTTTTGTGGTATTTGATGACCTCTTTGTTGATCCAGTTGTTGATTCTTTCTCCATCGGAAAAATAGTTGTCGACAATCCAACTCCCTCTATTTGAGTTTTTGTGATAAGCATCGTAACAACTTGTAATGATTGGGTGCTCGATGGAAAGGACGAAACGTCCATTTGGAGTGAGACTTGATTGTATTTGTTGTAAAAGTGGAACTGGATTTTCGATATAGTGCAATACCAATCTGGAGATGACGAGATCGTATTTATTTTTTTCAAGTTGGAGATTTTCGATGTCTTGGTGAATGACTTCGGCGTTTATATCTCTTAAGTTTTTTTGTGCAAGTTGGTACATATTTTTGGAGCCATCAATTCCGCGATATGAGGTTGCTCCATTTTCCAGTAATTCTTTCCCGTAAAGTCCATCTCCGCAACCTAAGTCTAAAACTTGTTTGTCTTTTATATCTCCAATTAATTCATTGATGATTGGTTTTTCGATGCGTTCATTTGGGGCGTCACCTGATTTTCTTCTTTGGATATATTTCTCAAAGAAGTCTTTGTTGTCATAGACTTCGAAGGATTTGTATTTCATTAAATGAGTCTTTGTGTAGTATTCTTATATTAGAGGCCTCTCAAATTATATGAATTTCCATCAACCAAATCCAAGTTGTTCCATCACAAGTTTTCTATCAAAGATTTGAGAATGACCAGAAATAAGACCTGCTTCAAAAAAGTAAAAAGTCATTCCTGTTGTTTTCACTGATTTATTAGTTGGCGGAAAATCACCAATGTTTCCAAGATTCGTACCTGTCAATATCCAAGTGATTGCGACATGATGCACTTCTTCAATAGCAGCAGTAATTTCAAAATTGATGTCGGGAAAAGATTGAAAGGAGTAGTCAAGACGTTTTTTAAAAGTTTCATGATCTAGAGTTTGTCCTTCCCAAGGATCTCCAGAATCAAGATGAATGTGATATTTTTCTGCCACAAATTTTTCGACCAAATCCTTTCTTTGTTTGTTCCAAACCTGCTCCATAAATTCCTTTAGAAAAATAGTCTTATTCATTTGAGTTTCCATTTACTTACTGAAGTTTGAGAATATTTTGAAGATGCTTAAACACTATTACAGATAAAGTTTAAGAATCCTTAGAGATTTCTCAAACTACAATCTTCAGTGCAATCACAATTTTGACAAATCAAATTCGTAAGAAGAAGATTCTAAAAATGTAAACATGAAGGTTCTAAAAATTCTCATTGTCTAAATTATCCATTTTTATTCAAAAATAGCAACTGCCCTTACTGGCGAACCAGTCCCACCACGAATTTTCAAAGGCAATCCTATGAATCGAAATCGACCTTTTCCTAATAATAAGTCTAAGTTTATCAGATTTTCATAATGGGTAAAATTAAGTCGACCACAAATTTTATGCACTTCCTTATTTGAAATTCCGGATACACCAGGTGACATCGTTTCTACTCCGAAAGCACTAACTTTTTGGTTACCGAGCCATTCGGTTGCATCAGCTGTTAAGCCAGGCCCATTACTCCAATCTTCCGTTCCAAAATAGTTGTTGTAATGATTGGTACAAATGAGTACGGTATCACCTGATTTTATCTTGAGCTTATCTTTTTCAAGTGCGGATTGTAATTCTTTTGTTGTAATTAATTCTTTCAATCCTTTGAGTCGAAGATCCAAACATATCCCTTCTGTATAAAACATCGACAATGGCATTGTGTCTATTGATTGACCTACGTATGCTTTGTCCATATGATTGATGGCATCGACATGTGTACCTGTATGTTCACCCATCTCAAGTTTGTGGACACTTGGTGTTGGATTTGTTGGGTTTACGATCCCTTCCCATTCTTCATGAGTATTGTGTACACGCATCGTCACCTGCGGGAGTGTTTTGTAGACAGGCATGCCTTCGTAGATTTCTTGTGAGAGGTCGATGATCATAAGCATATGAACTGATATTTATATTAATGAAGCTATTCAAATAGGCGTCGAAATTGCACATTGCAAAATATACATTTGGTCCGTTATGACAAAATTGCCAATATTCTCCATCAGTCTTCTGCACTACAACTTTTACTTCCAAAAAATGTTAACTTAGTATCTAATATTTCAAATTCAAAAATTGATAAATAATTATGGATACCAAACATCAAGAAGTTCAAGAATATTATGGGAAATCGTTGGAAACCAATGCGGATTTAAAAACCAATGCATGTTGTACGTTGACACCTCCACCGAAACATATCCGTGAAGTCTTGTCTCAAATCCATGACGAAGTTCAAGAAAAATATTATGGTTGTGGTTTGACAATTCCATACGAACTAGAAGGATTGAAAATTTTGGATTTGGGATCTGGAAGTGGAAGAGATTGTTTTATTGCTTCAAAATTAGTTGGAGAAAAAGGAGAAGTCATTGGTGTAGATATGACAGATGAACAATTAGCTGTTGCCAACAAATACATTGATTATCATGCCGATCAATTTGGATTTAAAACCTCCAATGTAAAATTCGTTAAAGGCAATATCGATAATTTGGATCAACTAAATTTGAAAGAAGGAAGCTTCGACTTGATCATATCCAATTGCGTCATCAATCTCGCGGTCAACAAACAAAAAGTCTTGAATGATGCGTACAAATTGTTAAAACCTGGTGGAGAAATGTATTTTAGTGATGTGTACAGTGATCGTAGAATTCCTCAATCATTGCAAAAAGATCCGGTACTTTGGGGCGAATGTTTGAGTGGTGCATTGTATTGGAATGACTTTTTAAATATTGCAAAAAAAGCAGGTTTCACGGATCCACGTGTTGCAGAAAGTAGAGGGATGGCTGTCGAGAATGCGGAATTGGAAGAAAAATTAGGAGATATTGAATTCTTTTCTGTGACTTATCGACTCTGGAAATTGGACGGCTTGGAAAGTGATTGTGAAGATTATGGACAATCGGTGCGATACAAAGGAACAGTAGAAGGGAAAGCATCAAGTTTTGATTTGGATGACCACCACAATTTCCCTGTTGGAAAAATGATGACCGTTTGTGGCAATACTTATAAGATGTTGAATGAAACCCGATTGGTTAATCACTTCGAATTTTTTGGAACTTGGGATACACACTACGGTATCTTTGAAGGATGTGGTGGCAACATTCCTTTTAAGGGAGAGTCCGGAGATTCGGCAAATTGTTGTTAGAAAAAGGCCATAGGGAATGATATAAACACTGTAAATAAGACTTCCGTTTTTTAAAATAAAGATTCTAGATCAATTTCAATTCTGCCGCATTTGGAATAACACCTATAGTTTAAAAATTGTATAGCAGCAAATGTGCACTACTTTGCTCCTTTTTTTCCTAGATAACAATCATCAAATTTTCGGTAATGGAAAGAACGTTTGACTCCAAGCGCTCGAAGGAAATCTTGGGATGGATTACCAAAATACACGAGAATCTCCCTAACGTTAAAATATGTGAAAAAACACTATTTTGGATTGACCTTTGCAATAAGTTGATATGTATAAATAGTTTAATTTTAAGCACTAAAAAAGAAACTTATGACAATTTACACAAAGATAATGCTTACTTGTGCGCTAGTCGTCAGCATGACCTTCTCGGGTTGTAAAGGAAAGAAATTACCGAGCATCAATTTATTTCCAGTAAGCGATGATATCAAATTAGGCAAACAAGTTGCTCAGGAAATAGAAAGCAACGGTCAGGAATATCCGATTTTGCCAGAAAGAGGAAATGAGGAACTCTACAAATACATCAGAGGAATTACCAACAAATTATTGAATTCAGGAAAAGTAAAATACCGAAATGAATTTGCTTGGCAAGTCAAAATCATCAATGATCCTAATACGTTGAATGCATTTGCTACACCAGGTGGATACATCTATGTCTATACTGGTTTGATCAAATTTTTAGATTCAGAAGACCAACTCGCTGGTGTTATGGGACACGAAATTGCGCATGCTGCTTTAAGACACTCGACTCGCCAAATGACGAAGCTGTATGGAATTCAAGTGCTTGCAAATGCAGTGTTGGGAAATAGAGATGCGATCAAACAAGTAGCACAAGGTTTGATTGGTCTGAAATTCGGCAGAAAACATGAAACAGAGTCTGATGAATATTCTGTGATTTATTTATGCGAAACCGGATACAATGCTGCTGGAGCTGCTGGATTTTTCAAGAAAATGTCTGGACAATCTCGAGTCCCTGCGTTCTTAAGTACACATCCAAATCCAGCCAATCGTGTTGAAGAAATTGAAAAGAAAGCACAAGCATTGGGTTGTAGAGGAAGTGGAACTTATGCTGGGAAATATGCACAGATCAAGAAGTTGATTCGATAATTAGATGCTTATAAAATTAAAGAGACCTCCTTTTCCAAATGGAAAAGGAGGTCTCTTTTTTCTAATAGCACTTCAAGTATTTATCCCAACAGCCCTTCGGCATTATATTGTTTTTGTTCTTTGGTATCGAATGGTTGGTGATAATATCTTTTACCTGTTGCCTTGTACAGTGCATTCGCTAAAGCACCAACTGCAGGAGGTAAGCCAGGCTCACCAAGACCAGTTGGTTTGATTCCATTTTCTACAAAATGAACTTCAATTTCTTTGGGAGCTTGATGATGTCGAATCAGTTGATAAGAGTTGAAATTATTGTGATTTGAAGCCCCATCTTTAAATTGAATTTCGCTGTACATCGCATGACCGATGCCATCTACAACACCACCTTCGATAATATTTTTTGCTGCATCTTTATTTACAACAATGCCACAATCGACTGCACACCAAACTTTTTTGACTACTGGTTCATCGTCCTTCATGACAAGGTCTATGATTTGAGCGACATAAGTACTGTGACAGTAGTACGCTGCAAAACCTCTGAATACACCTGTTTTTTCGACTCCCCAATTGGCTTTTTCTTTCACCATTTTGATGACGCCAGCATATCGATCTGCCTCGTAATCATTCTCTTCACCTACTGGTTTTTTCTTCGCGCGTTCAAATAATTCTAATTGCAAGTCAATCGGATCTTTTCCTGTTAATTCTGCTAATTCATCCAGAAAGGATTGTTCGGCACCTGCTGCAAAATGAGAACGCGGTGCTCTCCATGCTCCCATCGATACATTGGTTTCTGATTTTAATTTAGTGGCTTCATAATTATCGATTGTTCCTGCAGGAAAACGATTCGGCCAAATAGCGCCTTCTCTAAAACCAACTCCTTTTGCAGAATAAGCAATTATATTGTTATTTTTATTAATTCCAGCTTTGTAAGTGGAGCGATAAGCAGGTCGATAAATTCCATAGGTCATATCATCTTCACGAGAATAAATCAATTTAATCGGTTTCCCCACCTTCTTGGAAATAGCTGCTGCTTCCAATCCAAAATGGACATACAATCTTCTTCCAAAACCACCACCCATTCTGGTCATATCGACGATGATGTTATCTTCGGAGATGCCTAGCATTTTGGAGGCGCCTTCGCGCAATGCTTTTGGTGTTTGGACGGGTCCGATCAATTCTGCTTTATCTGCTTTTACATCCGCGAAAAAGTTCATCGGCTCCATCGTGTTGTGTGCCTGAAAAGGTGCGGTATAAGTTCTTTCGATTACTTTTACTGCTTTTGCAAATGCTGCATCTGTATCGCCATCTTTTCTGGTTTCTTGTACTTCTCCTTTCTCAATATCTCTTACCAATTGCTGTGCGTGCATTTCTGAATTTTCCAGATCACCTTTCGTTTCCCAATTTGCTTTCAATGCTTTTTTTGCTTGCATCAATTGCCAGGTAGAATCTCCAACAATTGCAATCAATTTATGAAATGCTGTTTTCTCAAACCTTCCTACTTCTCCATAATTGGTGTCTATAATAAAAGCATCTTTGATTCCATCCATCGCTTTTATTTCCGCCTCATTAAAATCCTTGACCGTCATTCCAAAAGCAGGTGGATGTTCAATCATCGCCAATAACATGCCTTCTCTTTTGAAGTCAATTCCAAATAGCGGTTTTCCTGTGACAATCTTAGAGCCTTCTACATTTTTCTGAGAAGTTCCAATTAGTTTAAAATCTTTTGGGTCTTTTAGTTCGACCTCATCGGGTACTTCGATAGCTACGGCTTTGGATGCGATATCTCCGTAGCTGATAGTACGCGTTCCATTCTTTTCACTGATAATACCTTCGCTTACGGACAAGTCTTCTACTTTGACTTCCCATTCTTTTGCTGCCGCTTCCAATAACATTCTTCTTCCGGTCGCACCTGCCATTCGGAGTGCATCCCATCCTAACTTGATGGATAAACTTCCTCCAGCGAATTGTGGATTTTTAAATTCATTTTCATCCAGCGGGCCTTGTTCTACAACAACGTGATCCCAATTTACGTCCAATTCTTCTGCCACAATCATCGGCATCGAAGTCATTACATTTTGGCCAATTTCAGGATTTGGAGAATAGATCGTGACCATTCCGGTATCGCCAATTTTTATGTAACCGTTGATATCAAACCATTCGTTTGGTACTGCCACCATTTCTTTTACAGGATCAGAACTATCCGGTTTACATCCAGTGAACCAGCTAAATCCGATCAGCATTCCACCACTTGCAGCGCTTGTTATTTTTAAAAATGAACGACGATTATGTTGCGTTTTTATTAGTCTCATGATAGGGATTTTATCTTATAATTTGGATGCAGTTTTGATGGCTGCTTTGATTCTCGTATAGGTTCCGCAACGGCAAATATTTCCGCTCATCGTGGATTCAATTTCTTGATCACTTGGATTCGCGTTGTCTGCTAACAATGCTGCTGCATTCATAATTTGTCCGGCTTGACAATAACCACATTGTGCAACATCATGTTGGATCCATGCTTTTTGTACTGGGTGTTCTCCATTTTCGGATATCCCTTCGATGGTCGTTATTTTTTGTGCTTTCACACTTGAAACCGGTAGCACACAAGAACGCATTGCAGTTCCATCCAGATGAATGGTACAGGCGCCACATTGTGCGACACCACATCCATATTTAGTACCTACCAAATTTAAGTGGTCTCTTAGTACCCATAAAATTGGAGTAGAAGGATCGACATCTACTTCATGGTTTTTGCCGTTGATGGTTAGATTGAATATTGCCATGTATTA
>CALFWW010000058.1 GCA_937928575.1 uncultured Saprospiraceae bacterium
ATTCAATAAGAAAAATTTATCGATATCAGCGTTGGAAATAAAGTCATGTACTTTTGCAATGCAAGCCAGCGCGGTAACTAAGGCTATGTCTGCGTTTTCCGTCTTGATCTCAATAAATTTTTCCTCTATATAATTTCCGCCATTTTTAGAATACAATTTGTATTAGGGTTCTCGTAGATGTCGCAGATGAGCTCGTGAACAGACATACCAGAATAAAAAAAGGCGACACATTTCTGTATCGCCCTTTTGATATTTTAGAATACTTTCTAGAAGTACTATTCTTCTTCTCCTGAAGCTTTTTCAGTTTTATTTTCAACTGCCGCTGCTGTAACTGCTGCTGCTTTTGCTTCTGTAGACTTAGTCGACTTCTTACTTCTTCTCGTTCTTTTCTTCTTGCCTTCATCTTTTTTACCACCTGCAGAACCGCCGTTGTATACTTCGTTGAAATCAACAAACTCAATCATAGCCATTTCTGCTGCATCTCCCTGACGGAAACCAGTTTTGATAATACGAAGATATCCACCTGGACGATCTCCTACTTTATCTCTGATTGGTCCGAACAATTCCTTTACGGCATCTTTTTGATTTAAATATTTAAAAGCAGTTCTTCTTGAGTGTGTCGTGTTGTCTTTTGCTTTTGTGATTACAGGTTCGACATAACGACGAAGTGCTTTTGCTTTTGCCAATGTTGTATTGATTCTTTTGTATTCGATCAATGCGCATGACATGTTTCTCATCAGTGCTTTTCTGTGCGCTGCTGTTCTGGAGAGGTGGTTAATTTTTTTGCCGTGTCTCATGACTTTTGTTTAAGCGTTTTAAAAATTGATTATCATCGCAGCACTTTTTGGGTAACTGCATGGTGTCGATGTCGAAGGGTTGCACCCTTGGCTCGACTATATCGTCCCTTTAGGACTTTTATTGTTAGGCTTCTTCTAGTTTGTACTTGGAAAGATCCATACCGAAAGTAAGGCTCTTTTCTTGTAACAATTCTTCGATTTCAACCAATGATTTCTTACCGAAATTTCTGAACTTTAATAACTCGTGTGTATCGTACCTTACTAATTCTGCCAATGTGTTGATCTTTGCAGCTTTCAAACAGTTGTATGCTCTTACTGACAAATCTAAATCTTCTAATGAAGTCTTCAACAACTTACGCATGTGTAAGATGTGTTCATCAACGATGTTGTCTTCACGGCTTGAATCGTCATCGAAAGAAATATTCTCATCGGTGATCAACATCAAGTGCTGGATCATGATACGAGAAGCTTCTTTTATTGCATCTTCCGGGTGAATTGTACCATCTGTTTTTACATCGATTTCTAATTTCTCATAATCGGTCTTTTGACCAACACGTGTGTTAGAAATTCTGTAAGAAACATTTTTGATTGGTGTATAGATTGCGTCAATTGGAATTACACCGATTGAAGCATCCTTTGGTAAATTCTCATCTGCAGGAACGTAACCACGACCTTTGGTGATCGTTAATTCCATTTCCAAGTTTACGAATGGTTCCATATTGCAAACCAACAATTCAGGGTTCATCACCTTGAAAATATTCGTGTGCTCTTCGATATCACCGGCTTTGAATTGATCTTTACCGTTGATGGTCAAATAAATTTTTTCATTTTGAACATCTTCGTCAGCGATTAATTGCTTCAAACGAATTTGCTTTAAGTTCAAGATAATATCTACTACGTCCTCTACTACTCCTTTGATGGTTGAAAATTCGTGATCAACACCAGCGATACGTACTGCTGAAATAGCGAAACCTTCTAGAGAAGAAAGTAATACTCTTCTCAGTGAGTTTCCTACGGTTTGACCGAATCCAGGTTCCAAAGGTTTGAATTCAAAAGTTCCTTCAAAGTCGGTTGCTTTTTGAAGAATAATTTTATTAGGCTTTTGAAAATTTAGTACTGTCATATTGAAGATTCTTGTTAGAGATAATTAACGGAATGCCCTTGTAAAGAGCTTGGTTATATATGCTAAAAGTCCGGTGTGAAAAATCACACCGGATAAGAATTATTATTTTGAGTAAAGTTCAACGATTAATTGTTCGTTGATGTTCTCAGGAATGTCGGATCGTTCAGGAAATTCCATGAATTTTCCTTCTAGTCTATCTACATTCCATTCGAGCCAACCGTGATTACGGTCTGATTTCGATTTGACGTTATCTTTGATAATTTCAAGATTTTTAGACTTACCTCTTACGGCTACTACATCACCAGGTCTTAAAGCTGCTGAAGGGATATTGGTTACAACTCCGTTCAATGTAATATGTTTGTGAGCAACTAACTGACGAGCAGCTCTTCTTGTCGGTGCGATTCCTAATCTGAAAACGGTGTTATCCAAACGTGCTTCCAAGAGTTGTAAAAGGATTTCACCTGTAATCCCACTCTTTGCAGTTGCTTTTTCGAAAAGGTTACGGAATTGACGTTCCAATACGCCGTACGTGTATTTAGCTTTTTGTTTTTCTTTCAATTGCTTTGAGTAATCGGAAGCTTGTTTTCTTCTTCTTCCGTTACCGTGCATACCTGGTGGGTATTTTTTCTTATCGAAAGAACGGTCAGGTCCGAAGATTGCTTCTCCGAATGATCTTGCTTTTTTAGTAGTAGGTCCTGTATATCTAGCCATGTTGTGTTAACTATTACAAATTTGAAATTAAACGCGTCTTCTTTTAGGAGGACGGCAACCGTTGTGAGGAATTGGAGAGATATCCTTAATTCTGATTACTTTGATCCCTGCATTATCGATTGCTCTGATCGCAGCTTCTCTTCCTGCACCTGGTCCTTTTACGTAGACTGTACAAGATTTCATTCCTGCATCGTGTGCTATCATTGCGGCATCATTTGCAGCAATTTGAGCAGCATAAGGTGTATTCTTTTTTGATCCTTTAAAACCAGCTTTACCAGCAGAACCCCAAGAAATCACTTCTCCTTTCTTGTTACAAACAGAGATAATGATGTTGTTGAAACTTGCTTTGATGTAAACGTTTCCGTCTGGATCAATTTTTACTTTTCTTTTTTTGGCTTTTCCTTTTGCCATAATATTCTAATAGTTGAAAAGATTAATGATTATTTAGTTGCCTTCTTCTTGTTAGCAACTGTTTTCTTTCTACCCTTACGCGTACGCGCATTGGTTTGAGTACGTTGACCTCTTACAGGCAAACCTTTTCTGTGACGGAGACCACGGTAGCAACCGATATCCATCATACGCTTAATGTTCATTTGAACTTCAGAACGAAGTTGACCTTCGACCTTGTAGTCATCTTGAAGCATTTTCGCGATGGTACGGACATTCTCGTCTGTCCAGTCATTCACTTTAGTATTGTCATCAATACCAGCTTTCTGTAAAATTTCGTGAGCTCTTGATCTACCTACACCATAGATGTATGTTAGACCTATAACTCCTCTTTTATTTTTAGGAAGATCGTTACCTGCAATTCTAGCCATGATTAACCTTGTCTTTGTTTAAACCTAGGATTCTTTTTGTTGATCACATACACTCTGCCTTTTCGTCTTACGATTTTGCAGTCTGCTGATCTTTTCTTTACTGATGCTCTTACTTTCATCTTTTTTCTTTTTTGTAATGGGATACTCCCATTACTTGCTATTATGTCGTCCTTTCAGGACTTTTATTTGTATCTGTAGGTGATCCGTCCTCTTGATAGATCGTATGGTGACATTTCCACCGCTACTTTGTCTCCAGGAAGGATTCGAATGTAGTGCATTCTCATTTTTCCTGATATAGTCGCCACAATTTGGTGTTCATTTTCAAGACGTACACGGAACATCGCATTGGATAATGCTTCTTCTATGATACCGTCCTGTTTAATTAACTCTTGTTTTGCCATATTTTGAAATTGGAGTGCAAATATCTAATTTTTTATCGAGACTTCCTTAACATTCGGGTTGTTTTTAACATTGAGCTCAACCTGACTGTGATTCGATAGTATATCTGCCTTGTCTTTTCTTACTGCTATTGTATGTTCGTAATGTGCTGAGGGTGTCCGATCTTTAGAAATAATCGTCCAACCGTCTTTTGCTTCCACTACTTCTTTTTTTCCCAGGTTGACCATTGGTTCAATTGCAATGACTAAACCTTCTTGCAATTTTGGACCTCTTCCTTTCTTCCCATAGTTTGGCACTTCTGGTGGCTCGTGTAAATTTTGACCCAAACCATGCCCTACTAATTGTCTTACTACCCCATAGTTGTTTTGTCGTTCACAATAATTTTGAACTGCAAAACCGATGTCTCCGATTCGAGCGCCACTTACTGCTTTTTCAATTCCTAGATATAAGGAAGTGTTGGTAACTCGCAATAGTTCCATTGTTTTTTCATCAACATCACCGAGTGCGAATGTGTAAGCAGAATCTCCATAAAATTCATTCATCAAAACACCACAATCAACTGACACTACATCTCCGTCTTGAAATTCTTTTTTGGTTGGGATCCCGTGAACAACTCCTTCATTTACTGAAATACAAAGTGTTCCAGGAAAACCGCGATATCCTTTGAACCCCGGTTTAGCATTATGGTCACGTATCAATTGCTCTGCTTCTCTATCAATCTGTTCTCCTGTAATTCCAGGTCTGATAACAGATCCGACGTGCGCCAATGCCTTACAAACTAACAAACAACTTTCACGGATTAGTTCAATCTCTTCATCCGTTTTATAAATAATAGTTTTCATGGTGCGTAAGTTTTTAATATAACTTCATTGTAACATAAGGTTGCTAGAAATAGTTCTAACTACTTACGCGCATATCAACTACATATTTGAACCAATAGTCTGCATTCTACTTCTTCCTTGCAGACGACCTGTTTTAACAAGACCATCGTATTTTCTCATCAATAAGTGAGATTCGATTTGTTGTAATGTATCCAATACAACTGCCACCAAAATCAATAGCGAAGTTCCACCAAAGAACATTGCGAATGCGATATTCACTCCAAATGCCGCAGCAAAAGCAGGAAGGATTGCAATGATTCCTAGGAATATAGATCCTGGAAGTGTAATTCTTGTTGTAACATTATCGATAAAATCAGCGGTGCTTTTACCAGGCTTGATACCAGGAATAAATGCATTCTGACGTTTTAAGTATTCAGCATACTGCTGTGGGTTTACCAATAAAGCAGTATAGATATAAGTAAAGAGTACTACTAGAATGAAATACACTATATTATAAGGACCTGAAGTGAAATCATTTAGTGCTCTTAAAATTCCATTACTTGGATCACCCCCTAAAAATTGAGCGACTGTTGATGGCAAAAACATCAATGCTTGGGCAAAGATGATTGGCATTACACCAGAAGCGTTTACTTTTAATGGAATGTAATCTCTGTTACCAGCAACTGGCATAGAACTAGATCCACGACCCACCATTCTTTTTGCAAATTGAGTTGGAATTTTTCTAACTCCTTGCACGATCATAACCGTAACTAAAACAATTGCAAATAGAATTGCTATTTCAAGAACGAACATGATCAAACCACTTCCTTCCAATTGTGATTGAAATTCAAATACAAAAGCACTTGGTAAAGAAGCGATGATACCGATGGTAATCAATAAAGAGATACCGTTTCCGATTCCGCGATCAGTAATTTTTTCACCTAACCACATTGCGAAAATAGTACCTGTACAAAGGATGATGATGTTACAAATCCAGAAGATACCTCCAGGAATTGCTGCATCCACTGCACCCAATGATTTAATATAAGTTAAGTAACCACCACCTTGAACTAAGGTAATTGCTACTGTCAATAGTCTTGTTATTTGAGTAATTTTCTTACGACCAGATTCTCCTTCACGTTGTTGGAGACGTTGGAAGTAAGGTACTGCAAAACCCATCAACTGAATGATAATCGATGCGGTGATATAAGGCATAATCCCTAACGCAAAAATGGCGGCACTATTGAATGCACCTCCAGTAAAGACATTAATTAAATCAAGAAGTCCACCACCGCCACTTGCGGTTGCTGCTTCTAGTTTTTCGGGTACAACACCCGGTAAAACGATAAAACAACCGATCCGATACACCAACAGGATTCCGAGGGTAAAAAGGATACGATTCTTTAGTTCGTCAATTTTCCAAATGTTCTTGAGAGTAGTAATAAAGTTATTCATGTACGGTTTTTAAACAAGGTTTAATGTTCCCCCTTTGTTTTCAATAGCAGTCTTGGCGTTAGCTGAGCAAGCGTGAGCAGTGACGGTTAGGCCTTTGCTTACCTCACCATGGGCTAAAACTTTGACTTTGTCATTCTTTGATACGATACCCTTTGCAACAAGTGTTTCGATATCTATAGTAGATGTTCCGTATTTCTCTGAAATTTCTTGCAATCTGCTTAAATTAATAGCAGTATAAGCTACACGATTTGGGTTTTTGAAACCACGCTTCGGTAATCTCATTTGAAGTGGCATTTGACCTCCTTCATGATTACGCTTACGGCTGTAACCTGATCTTGACTTTTGACCTTTGTGTCCACGTGTTGAAGTACCACCACGACCGGATCCTTGTCCACGCGCGATTCTTTTACGTTTTTTGATTGATCCTTTTGCTGGTCTAAGATTATTTAATTCCATGTTTTTTAAAATTTTTACTGATTTTTTACCGTCAGTATTTTTATCGACAGCTTTTAATCAAGAGCTCGTTAATCTTCAATCTTTAAAAGGTGAGCTACTTTTTTAATCATTCCCATTATTTGGGGAGTTGCTTCGTGTTCAACGGTTTGATGCATTTTTCTCAAACCTAAAGCTTTCATTGTTTCCTTTTGTTTTTTAGGACGATCAATGATACTTCTTACTTGTGTTACTTTAACTTTTGGCATTGTTTGAAAATTAACCGTTAAATAATTTATCCATTTTGAGACCACGTTGTTTTGCGATCAGCATTGGACTTCTTAGTTTGTTAAGTGCGTCTATTGTTGCTTTCACAACGTTGTGCGGGTTAGAAGAACCTTGAGATTTTGCTAATACGTTTTGCACACCGGCAATTTCCAGTACTGCACGCATTGCACCTCCCGCGATTACTCCTGTACCATCTGAAGCTGGTTTGATTAAAACCTTTCCAGCACCATATTTCCCTAACTGTTCATGAGGAATGGTTCCTTTATAGATTGGTACTTTAATTAAATTCTTTTTTGCTTCATCGATTGCTTTTGCAATTGATTCTTGTACGTCACGAGCTTTTCCTAAACCGTGTCCAACGACTCCTTTTCCGTCACCGACTACTACGATTGCAGCAAAACTGAAAGTACGTCCACCTTTTGTTACTTTAGCAACACGATTAAGGTTAACTAACTTTTCTTTCAGTTCAGTTTCTGTTGCGTTTACTCTTTTTGATGTCTTTTTTGCCATTGTTGATTTGGTTTATTAGAATGAAAGGCCACCTTCTCTGGCACCTTCTGCTAACGCTTTAATTCTTCCGTGATATAAATAACCGCTTCTATCAAATACTACTTCGCTGATATTTGCAGCTTTAGCTTTTTCAGCAAGTGCTTTACCAGTTGCTTTAGCTTGTTCTGATTTGTTTCCACTACCTGTAGATCTTGCAGCAGCCAATGTTTTACCATTTACATCATCGATGAGTTGGCAGTAGATTGACTTGTTGCTACGAAAGACTGAAAGGCGAGGCAACGCTGCAGTACCTTTGATCTTTTTTCTTACACGAAGTTGGATTCTTCTTCTTTTATCTGATTTTGAAAGCGCCATTTTTTTAAAATTTTTCTCGAGAATTACCCTATGAGGGCTTTCCTGTTTTAGTTATTTTTCGAACTAACAATTTTTAGTTCAAATTTTATAAAGTTCTCGAAGCCCTAATAAGGGCTTTTACTTTATTTATTTAGCAGCTGTTTTACCAGCTTTACGACGAAGAACTTCACCGACAAATTTGATACCTTTTCCTTTGTATGGTTCAGGTTTTCTGAAAGCACGAATTTTAGCTGCGATTTGACCAATCAATTGTTTGTCAATACTTTCCAAAATTACTCTTGGTGTCTGTCCTTTCTCTGAAGTAGTTGTTAGCTTCACTTCGTCTGGAAGTGCGAAAAATATTGGGTGAGAGTAACCAACGGTCAATTCCAGTAACTGACCTTTGTTAGATGCTCTGTATCCTACCCCAACTAGCTCCATTTCTTTTTTGTAACCTTCTGAAACACCAATTATCATGTTATTGATTAATGAACGGTAAAGACCGTGGAAAGAACGATGTCTCTTATTATCAGAAGGACGTGTTAATTCTAACATACCATCTTCAATTCCGATTTTAAAATCGGAATCCATTGGTTGCGTCAATTCTCCTTTAGGACCTTTTACTTTCACTACTCCGCCATCGAATTTTACTTCGACTCCTTTTGGTAGTTCAATTGGTGCTTTTCCTATTCTGGACATTTTTTTTCTTTTAAATAGGGTTTTACCCTTTGTTTAATATATGTCGTCCTTTCAGGACTTTAATTATTAGTAGCAGTAACAGATTACTTCTCCTCCAACATTCTCTTTACGTGCTTGCTTGTCGGTCATTACTCCTTTCGAAGTAGAGACGATTGCAACTCCTAGACCATTGATAATACGAGGAATTTCAGTTGACTTCGCATATTTTCTAAGACCAGACTTACTGATACGTCCTAGTTTTCTGATGACTGGAATTTTAGTTTCTGGATCATACTTCAAAGCGATTTTGATAATCCCTTGTTTACCAGCTTCCATGTCAAATTTATATTTAAGTATGAAACCTTGTTCGTACAGAATTTCGGTGATACTTTTTTTCATTCTTGAAGCAGGGATTTCCACGATACGGTGTCCTGCTTGTTGTGCATTTCTTATCCTTGTGAGATAATCTGCTATTGGATCAGTTACTGCCATTATTATTAGTTTTTACCAGCTTGCTTTTGTTACACCAGGAATTTTCCCGTTTAATGCCATTTTACGAAAAGCGACTCTTGAGATTCCAAAAAGTCTCATGTACCCTTTTGGTCTACCAGTCAATTTGCAACGATTTTTCAATCTTACAGGAGAAGCGTTACGCGGCAATTTATCGAGTGCCTCATAATTTCCTTCTTTCTTGTACTGTGCTCTTCTGGCAGCATATCTAGCCACCATTTTTTCTCTTTTTTTCTGACGAGCGATAACGGAAGTCTTAGCCATTATTGATTATTTATTTTCTTCAGTTCTTTGATTCTTAAAAGGTATCCCTAGTTCTTTCAACAATACCAATGCTTCTGCATCTGTTTTTGCTGTTGTAACGATTGTGATATCCATTCCTGTAATCTTGTTGATCTTATCGATGTTAATTTCAGGAAAAATGATTTGTTCTTTTACGCCTAATGTATAGTTTCCACGACCATCAAAGCTCTTATCGTTTACTCCTCTGAAGTCACGTACACGAGGTAAAGAGACATTGATTAATCTTTCGAGGAATTCGTACATACGATCTCCACGAAGGGTTACTCTTGCACCGATCACCATTCCTTCTCTAAGTTTGAAATTGGAGATAGATTTTCTTGCAATGGTTGGGACTACTTTTTGACCTGCGATGGTAGACATTTCCTTTACGGCAACATCAATCATTTTTTTGTCTTGTGTCCCTTCACCCAATCCTTGGTTAATAGAAACCTTGGTTATTTTAGGCACCTGCATAATGGACTTATACTTGAATTGCTCCATTAATTTAGGGAGAATTTCATTTTTGTATTTAGTCCTTAGTGTTGGTGTATAACTCATTTTAGTAAAATGTTTTCTTCTTCAGTAAAAAAATTAGCTGATGATGTCACCAGATTTTTTAGAAATACGGACAACTTTACCGTTGTCTTGTTTTTGTCTTCCCACTCTTGTCGGGTTTCCTGTTTTAGGATCCACCAACATCATGTTAGAAATATGAACTGGCATTGCGATCTCATTGATACCACCTGGGTTATCTTGAGTTGGCTTCTGGTGTTTTTTTCTAACATTTATTTCTGCAACAGTTGCTCTGTTTTTATCAGGATAAATTTTTAGAACCTCACCTTGCTTTCCTTTATCAGATCCAGCGATCATGATGACTTGGTCACCTTTCTTGATCTTGATTTTGTGAGAATATGTCTGTTTTACTTTCTTTCCCATGACTTAAATTTAAAGTACCTCAGGTGCTAGTGAAATAATTTTCATATAGTCTTTGTCACGTAATTCTCTCGCGACAGGTCCAAAGATACGAGTACCTCTAGGTTCATCACTTGGATTTAACAATACAACTGCATTGTCATCGAAGCGAATGTATGAACCATCTTTGCGGCGAATTTCTTTTTTGGTTCTAACGACTACTGCTTTAGAGACCGTTCCTTTTTTTACGCCACCAGGCGATGCTGCTTTCACAGAGACGACGATTTTGTCACCAACAGAAGCGTATCGTCTCTTGGAACCTCCAAGTACACGGATACAAAGTACTTCTTTGGCTCCACTGTTGTCTGCAACATTTAATCTTGATTCTTGCTGTATCATTGTTCAACTATTAACTATTCCGCATAGTATATAAGGCTGCGGTATAAATAAATTCTATTTTGCTCTTTCTACGATCTCAACTAAGCGCCAACGCTTGGACTTACTTAGCGGTCTAGTTTCCATGATACGAACCGTATCTCCTTCATTGCACTCATTCTTTTCATCGTGAGCCATAAATTTTGTGGATTTCTTCACAAACTTTCCGTACATCGGGTGACGAAGTCTTCTTTGTACAGAGATTGTGATACTCTTATCCATCTTGTTACTGGTGACCACACCAACTTTTGTTTTTCTAAGATTTCTAGTCATAATCGTATTATAGTTATGAAGAAATGGAGTGATGACTCCAATTACTTTCTTCTACGTGCTCTAATTTTTGAACGCTTCGCTAATGCAGCTTCATCCAATTTTGCGACTTCTCTTCTGCGAACTTCTGTTTTAAGTCTCGCTAAGTCCTTTCTCATTTCGCGAATGATCAATGGATTGTCCAAACCTTTGATACCGTGATCAAATTTTGTGTTGTTGAATTCAGTAGTCATTTCCTTGACTTTGTTGCCCAACTCTACGTCGGTGAATTCTTGAAGTTCTAAAAATTTCTTACTTGCCATTTTATCCTATATTAATATCGCTTAGCGTAAATTCTTTATTCTGAATAATCCGGGCGTACGACAAATTTTGTCTGGACCGGTAATTTTTGTGCCGCAAGACGTAAAGCTTCCATAGCAGTTTCTTTAGGAACACCTGACATCTCAAACATGATTCGGCCTGGCTTTATAACAGCAACATAGTGATCTAATGCTCCTTTACCTTTACCCATACGTACCTCTGCTGGCTTGCTTGTGATTGGTTTGTCTGGAAAAATTCTAATCCAAACCTGACCTTCTCTTTTCATGTAACGCGTCATGGCGATACGAGCCGCTTCTATTTGTCTATTGGTAATGAAAGCTGGATCTAAAGATTTTAACCCAAAAGTTCCGAAAGTCAAAGCGCTTCCTTTATAAGCAAGACCTTTGTTTCTTCCTTTTTGCTGCTTTCTGTATTTTGTTCTTTTCGGTTGTAACATTTTATTATCTATTTAGCTGTCAATCAGCATGATATTGGATTTCTTTCGCGAAAAACTGTGCAAAAGTACGCCAAAATCTGTTTAATTTCTAATTCCTTCTTTGATTTCTTCCGCCACCGCCACGGTTTCCGCCACGACCACCACCACGGTTTCCGCCACGTCCGCCACGACCACCTTGGCCTTTGTCTTTTTTCTGAAGTCCTGCGTTTGGATTTAGGTCACGTTTTCCGAGTACTTCTCCTTTACAGATCCAAACTTTGACACCGATCTTTCCGTAGACTGTCTGTGCTTCAGTTAGTGCATAATCGATATCTGCACGAAAGGTGTGCAAAGGTGTCCGTCCTTGCTTAAATTCTTCAGATCGTGCCATTTCCGCTCCATTCAATCGACCAGATACTCGTATCTTGATACCTTGTGCACCTGCGCGCATTGTAGATTGAATGGACATTTTACATGCACGGCGGTAATTGATTCTACCTTCAATTTGTTTAGCAACAGATTCACCAACAATAGCTGCATCCATTTCTGCTTTACGGATTTCGATGATGTTGATTTGAACATCTTGTTTGGTGAATTTTTTCAACTCTTCACGAAGTCTATCTACCTCTGATCCACCTTTTCCAATGATGATACCTGGACGAGCTGTATGAATTGTAACGGTAATTCTTTTCAGTGTGCGTTCGATAATGATACGAGCGATACCACCTTTACTGATACGAGCTTTAAGGTATTTACGAATCTTTTCGTCTTCAACAACTTTGTCACCAAAGTTATTACCACCATACCAGTTGGATTCCCATCCTCTGATGATGCCTAAACGATTGCCTATTGGATTTGTCTTTTGACCCATTATTAATTATTTAATAAAGATTAATCTTCGTTTTCTGTTTCCTCTTCAACTTGAGGTTTGTCATTTTCCTTAATTGGAATAAAATTTTCAACAACGATCGTCACGTGATTTCTTCTTTTACGAATTCTGTGTGCACGTCCGTGTGGAGCTGGTCTGAAACGTTTCAACATCGTCCCTTCGTCAACCATTGCAGTTTTGATTCTTAGATCATAATCATCTGCGCTCAACGTCATTCCATTTTTGTGTTCCCAGTTTGCGACTGCAGATAAGACTACTTTTTCCAACCAAGTAGAAGCTTCTCTCTTGGTGAATTGAAGTATATCTAAAGCCTGATCAACATTTTTGCCTCTGATTGTATCGACAACCATTCTCATTTTACGAGGCGACATTGGAACATTTTTAAGTTTAGCTACTGCTTCCATTTTTATTAAATTTTACTACTTGTCAATTTGAATTAAAATATGACTAAGCAATAATTTTAAAATTACTTTCTATTACCGGAGTGACCTTTGTAAGTTCTTGTTGGCGCAAATTCACCCAATTTGTGTCCAACCATGTTTTCAGTGATAAAAACTGGAACATGAATTTTTCCATTGTGAACAGCGATTGTTTCACCGACCATGTCAGGAATTACCATCGAAGCTCTTGACCAAGTTTTGATCACAGATTTTTTCTTAGCGTCTTTTGCTTTAAGAACTTTGTCCATCAATTTATGGAAAACGTAAGGTCCTTTTTTGACTGATCTAGCCATTACAATTTATTTTTAGTTTTTATTCTTTTTCTTTCTTCTAGAAATAATCAACTTAGTTGAGTGTTTCTTGGTGTTTCTGGTCTTCTCTCCTTTTGCCATTACCCCAGTTCTTGATCTTGGGTGACCACCAGAAGCTCTACCTTCACCACCACCCATCGGGTGATCGACCGGGTTCATTGCAACACCACGTACACGAGGACGTTTACCAATCCATCTTCTTCTACCTGCTTTACCGAAAACAGTCAAGCCGTGATCTGGATTTGAAGTAGTTCCGATTGTTGCTTTACAGGTCAACAAGATTCTTCTTACTTCACCTGAAGGTAATTTGATGATTGCATATTTTCCTTCACGTCCCATTAAGGTTCCGTTGGTACCAGCACTTCTTGCCAAAGCTGCTCCTCTTCCAGGCGTCATTTCGATTGCATGAATTTCAGCACCTAAAGGAATTTTAGAAAGAAACATAGCGTGTCCAACGATAGGTTGTGCATCTTCTCCTGAGAGAATGGTGTCCCCTACTTTCAAACCATTTGGAGCGATAATATATCTCTTCTCTCCATCCGTGTATTGAACCAATGCGATGAATGCAGTACGGTTTGGATCATATTCGATCGTCATCACTTCTGCTTTCATACCATCTTTATTTCTTTTGAAATCGATGATTCTATAGCGACGCTTATGACCACCACCTCTGTTACGTACGGTCATTTTACCTGAGTTATTACGACCACCTGTTCTTTTGATACTTGTTGTCAAGCTCTTTTCAGGTTTGTTGGTTGTAACTTCTTCGTAAGTATTTCCAACTCTAAAACGAGTTCCCGGTGTTACCGGTTTGAATTTTTTTACTGGCATTTTCTTTACAGTTTACCTTGTCAATTAAACATCTCCAAAGAAGTCGATTGTTTCACCATCTTTCAGGCTGATAATCGCTTTTTTGTAAGAAGGTACTCTACCTATTAATACACGTGACTTTGTGTTTCTACTTTTTGCTTTTGAAGGCATGATTAACGTATTTACACGTGCCACTTTTACACTGTACTTGTCTTCGATCGCTTTTTTGATTTCCAACTTATTAGCTTTTTTGTGAACCAGGAAGCTATACTTGTTAGAACCTTCAGACAGCGCTTCTGCCTTTTCAGTGATAATTGGTTTTAATAAAATATTTTGAGCCATAACTAATTAAGTTTATGCTAATTTTTCTTTCATCTGAGCAACAGCGCTCTCCGTCAATATTAACGTGTGTGCTCTCATCACCTGGTAGGTATTCAATTCATTTGCTTTTGTCACAACTGAACCTTTGATATTTCTACCAGATAAATGTAAAGCTCTATCATATTCTCCAGTCACCAAGACCACTTTCTTCGTGTCCAAATTGTTAAGAATTGTTTGTAATTCTTTTGTTTTTGGATTATCAAAAGTAAAGTCTTCTAATACCTTGATCTTACCAGAGATTGCTTTGCTGGTTAAAGCTGACTTTT
>CALFWW010000059.1 GCA_937928575.1 uncultured Saprospiraceae bacterium
AATAAAATGATACAGTTAGAGCTGCCAAATCAACATTTAAAAAATAGAAGATAAAACATTTATATATTAAAAAGTATTCTGAATACATTTAAGCAAGTAGAATCAGAGGCCGTTCAGCATAGCAATTACAACTCACACACCTTAGTAAATTTTTTGTAGAAAAACCAATCAGCAAAACTTGCTGTTTTGTGATATAAAAAACAAGCAATGCTTGTTTTTTGAACGTGTATCTAATACCATTTATTAACAGAAAATAAAGGCAAATGAAACACAGACTAATAAATGTAATATTTCTTTTTTCTTACTCTTTGATGGGAGCTCAGACTGACTGCACATTCGTTCCAGGAAATGAGCACATAGATGATGCGACACTTTCATCAGGAACCTATATTGCCAATAATACATTGACTATACATTCTTCCAATATTAATAGTGGTTCCACTGTAACATTAAATGCAGGAAATAAAGTTTGTCTCACTGGGACAACAACAGACGCACTTATAATAGATGGAAATAGTAATATAGAAATTATAGAAAATAATTGCGAGACAATAGACAAGCCAATAATTTCATGTCGATTAGAAAATTCTTGTGCCTCTTTTTACTCTTTCAATAATGATTTTTGGGAGATCACAAATACTGATGATGTTTATACATTTTTTTGTGCTGTTGAGTATAGAGCTAATACTGGTTCTAATTGTCCAAGTTGGTTGAATTATGTTCTAATTCCACCAAATACAACAATTGATATTACTAGCTCATCACTTCCATATTCTTTATTTATTCAACATCCTGCAATAGAATGTGGTGAATATGAGTGGTCTTTCTTCTCAGGTAGTATATACGGAGCAGCTAATACTCCTCTCTATATTGTAGATAATGGAAGCATTAGTCAAAGTTATCAAATTGATCATCACACGGAACCCTATATCTATCAAGTTCAAGAGCTTGTCTATTCAGGAAATCCGATTTATCCAGACATTCCTTTTGAAGTAGATGAAATTTCTCATCTCATTGTAAATCCAACAAGTAGTAGCTGGATAGTAAAATACACTCCGTGCTCTGACAACAATTCTGTAATTGTTGATCCTAACTCAATTTTTGTAATCCATGATGGAATAGATTGTTGTCTAGACGTCAATATATGCAACCTTACAGAACTATAATCTTTACTTCTCAACATTATACAACCTTCCTAATTAAAATAAAATAACAATGAAAAACTTACTAATTATCTTTATAATCTTATTAACATTGAACCTCATTGGACAAAATGAAATCAAGATTGAAAATGCATCTCAAAACGTAACAATTGACATACAAGGAGATGGTCCTGACAATCATGGCCAAATCAATGTCAAACAATCCAATTTAAATAATGGAGTTGTAATAGATGAATAATGGAGTTGTAATAGATGGTGGTGAACTAAATGAGGGAGGGCAAATTAATATTTATAACTCATTAGATTCAGTTGTAATGCAGTTGGATTCAGAATCACCAGAATGGGGTTCTTTCTTACGTTTGACAAATTTATTAGGTGAGCACACTGTATTGATAAGATCTCAAATATCCAATACGAATCAACATGGTAGAATAATAGTTTACGATAAAAACCATCAAATAGGAACCGTAATAGATGGTGGCGAAGGTAGTACCAGTGGTGGTCAGATTAATATGTATAACGCGTCAGAGCTTCCAACATTTCAGCTTGATTCCCAAGGAGGTGCATTTTCATCGGGTGCTCCAGGTGGAAGTTTTTATTCTATGGCTGCTGGAACCGGAGCAACAACGATTGTTACTAATGCACAATCGACAGAAACTAGAGGTGCTCAAATGCTGTTAAAAACTTTAAATGAAGTCAATACAATAGAATTACTAGCTCAGGAAGGAGCGACTAATGGAGGTGCCTTGAAATTATATAATTATGCAGGTGACTTAACAATTGAATTGGACGCAGATCAAGGGACAAGTGGTAAGGGTCGTGTTATTACGCAAGAGGTACAAATTACAGGAGGTTCTGATTTTGCAGAAATATTCTGTGTGTCAGATATCAAAGATTTACAAAAAGGAATGGTGGTTTGCCTTGATTCCGAAAACGAAGGACAACTAAAACGATCAACAACAAAATACGATAAATCAGTCGTGGGTATCATTTCTGGTGCCAATGGGATAGATACTGGACTTATGATGAGCGATACTGGTACTATCGCAGACGGAGATATACCTGTTGCATTAGTAGGGAGAACATATGTTAAAACAAATGTTGAGGGAGGAGAAATCCAAATAGGAGATCTTATTACTTCCTCGTCAGAAAAAGGAATTGCGATGAGAGCTAAAAATAAAAGGAAAACACGGGGAGCTGTTATTGGCAAAGCCATGACAAAAGCTGATGAAAATGGGTTTGTTCTTGTATTAATTAATCTTCAATAAAACAAATACAATGAAAAAATTATTTATCATTCTATCCATCTTCTTTGTATGGGGTAATGTATTTGGGCAAGTTTCGCATTTTTCTTTTGCTCAAAAAAAAGATATTGAAAATAATAAACTTAAGAATCATTTTAACGAAAAATATTTTTTAATTGATGCTATTGAGTTGAATAATCACTTACAAGATATCAAAGCTGATAGATACAGTTTTAATTTTTCATTTTCAATAGATGGACAAACTGTGGAATTAAATATGTTTCTGAGTGATGTTGTGTCAGATGTTACACGGGTAAAATCAGAAGGTAAAGAAATAATGTTTATTAAAGATTTTGGAATTAAATCTTTTAAAGGCTACAGTAACAATTCTGAAAAAGTAAACGCTTATTTAGTCTTAAACGACGAATATTTCATACTTAATTTTAACCTCAATGAAAAGAATTATACATTTCAACCTGCTAATTTTTTATTGAGGCAATGGGACGGAGGATTTTCTGATTACGTTTTGTATCAAACACTAAATTTAAAAGGTGATGAGAAAAAGCATAGATGCGGAGTTAATCATTCTAAGAGTAATGTAACATTCAACAATGATGTTACAAAAATGGTAGATAATGATTGTAAGCAAATAAATTTAGCATCCGCTTCAGATATCACGATGCTAAATGAATATGGTTCTACGCAAAATGTAGTTACTTATTTAACAAATATTTATTTAGCAGTTTCTCTTGTATATAATGATGAGTTTTCATACGAGTTAGATTTAAGAATTGTTGAGTATTATATCTCAAACTCATCAAATGAATTTTGGCCAAATATCTTAGATGCAGGTATAATTATAGATAATTTAGAAAATTGGGGTGGATTTAGTTCCAGCCATCAATTTAAACAATTATATACAAGAAGAGATATTGAAAATGATGGAAATTCTAACGCAGTTGGGGTGGCAGAAAGGCCAGGAACAATAAGTGTAATGGAAGACTTTACCACAATTCAAGTTAATACGGTTTTTGCTGTAGCTCATGAAATAGGACATAATTTAAATTGTGAACATGATTCACAAAACTCAAATACAATTATGGCACCTACAGTTGGGAATACTTTAGTTTGGTCAAATCTATCAATAAATACGGTAAATAATCATGTTGCTAATAATTCATTATTTCCTTCTTGTCCACATACATGGGTAGACTATAACGTATCAAATGGTAATGGTTCATTCAATAATCCTTTCAACAATTTGGGAAGTGCTGTTAATAATGTTATCAACAATGGTGTAATTAGGATTAAAGCATCTACTGGTGATCCATCGGGATTAATTATTAATGCGAATAAAAATTTCCATATTCAATCTTGGAATGGTTCTGCCGTGGTAGGTCAATAAAATTAAATAATTTTCGATGAACACATTTGATTTATTTTAGCTCGCGTGTAGAACTCTAGCCTATATTAGATAGGTTAGGTTCTGCTTTTTTTGTTGCCTAAAATACAAAAAAGCGTCTTGGCGGGAACGCCAAAGCAAACATCTGTTTTAATTAAAGTTTTGATTTTTGAACAAAAAAGTAAACAATAACTAACTCACCTTTTGCGATTTATCCACGTATTTCTTCACGTCCTTTTTCTGCGTTTTCAGCGAATTCTGCGTGCGGAAATTTCACAAAACAAGATTCTAAGTACCTCTATGTTTCTTATGTGAGCTATGCGTTAGAAAAAGCATCTTGGCAGGACCCTGTCTAGCTAGCCAGATAGAGCCAAAGCAAACATTGTGTTAAAAAATCCTACTCAAACTCCGAAATAAAATGAAACTCCACCTTTGGAAAATTCTCCTGAGCCATCTTCAAAGTCCAAGCAGACTCAGCGAAGAAAACATACTTCCCATCCTTGTCTTTCGCCATATCGCGATTACGTTTTTTCAAAAACTCTTTTAGTGCGACATCATCATCACAACTAATCCAACAAGCCTTATGCAAGTTGATGGGCTCATAAGAACAACTGGCACCGTACTCATGTTTTAGCCGATATTGGATGACTTCGAATTGGAGTGCACCGACGGTACCGATGACTTTTCGACCATTCATTTCTTTGGTGAATAATTGGGCAACCCCTTCATCCATTAATTGCGTAAGGCCTTTGGCCAATTGCTTGGACTTCATCGGGTCTGCATTGTTGACATATCGGAATTGTTCTGGCGAGAAACTTGGGATTCCTTTGAAGTGTAATTTTTCTCCTTCCGTTAAAGTGTCTCCGATTTTGAAATTGCCGGAATCGTACAGACCTACAATATCACCTGGAAATGCTTCATCGACCACTTCTTTTTTGGCAGCCATGAAAGAAGTTGGGTTGGAGAACTTCATTTTTTTGTCTTGGCGAATATGTAGGTAGTTGGTATTTCTTTTGAAGGTACCAGAACAGATTCTGAGAAAGGCAATTCTATCTCTGTGTTTGGGGTCGATGTTGGCGTGGATTTTAAAAACAAACCCGGCAAACTTTTCTTCATCAGGTTTTACTTCTCTTTCTTCTGTGACTCTCGCTAATGGTGAAGGTGCAATTTCAACAAAACAATCCAACAATTCTTTTACACCAAAGTTATTAATGGCACTACCAAAAAATACTGGACAAATATCACCTGATAAATATGCTTCTCTTGTAAATTCAGGATATACCCCTTCAATCATTTCCACTTCCTCTCTCAGTTCTTTGGCTGCATCTTCTCCGATAAATTCTTCCAATTGCGGATCTGCCAAATCTTTGAATTCAATGACATCTTCTTTTGCTTGCTTTCCATGTGCAGCGAAAAGATTCAATTGCTTTTCATACATGTTATATACGCCTTTGAATCGCTGCCCCATTCCAATTGGCCAACTCAAAGGTTTTACTTTTAATTTTAGTTTTAATTCGATTTCATCTAACAAATCTTCTCCGTCTTTTCCTTCTCTATCCAATTTGTTGATAAAAACAATGATGGGTGTCTTTCTCATTCGGCAAACTTCCACTAGCTTCTCCGTTTGTGGCTCCACTCCTTTGGCAACATCAATCACAACAATTACAGAATCCACAGCAGTCAACGTACGAAAAGTATCTTCCGCAAAATCTTTGTGACCAGGTGTATCCAAAATGTTGACTTTGAATCCACGATAATCAAATGCCATTACAGAAGTAGCGACGGAGATACCTCTTTGTTTTTCGATCTCCATAAAATCGGAAGTCGCTGTTTTTTTGATCTTATTGGATTTTACGGCACCTGCGATTTGTATCGCACCACCGAATAGCAATAACTTTTCGGTCAGTGTTGTTTTTCCAGCATCCGGGTGTGATACGATTCCGAAAGTTCTCCGTCTTTTTATTTCCTCTTTAAATCCCATAGGTTACTTCATAAATTGAGCGCAAAAATAAGCAATAAAAATTGATGTACACTTACTAATCGAATTGGATTTTGAATTCGAAGGTTGTATTTTATATCTTTAGTTAAATTACTTCAGAAATCAAAAAATTATGAATAGCCAATTACCTAAATTTTCATACGTAATAATATTGTTAATAATTCCGATTTTGCTTTCAATTGTTACCACTAAAAATCAATCCACTCCAGCAAATCCAACTTCTGTGGAAAGCAGGATAAATGAGGAGCTATCCGATATCAATCCTAAACTTGCTAAAAAAATCAAAAAGCTTGAAAAGAAATTAGCTAAGCTCCAAGAAAAAGAAGAAGATGGCAAGAACCGAAAAATGCTGCTTATTTTTGGAATCGTAGCATTGATTGGAGGAATTCTTCTAATGTTAAGTGGCCGCGGAGAGAGCAACAACATTGAAGAATTTCAAAATGGTTGTCTCAGAATTACCTTCGGTTTCGTTTTCGCCATTATGGGTATTGTTCTTATTGTAATCGGTCTCATAATCTGATGCATAACAAAGCTATTGTAGTTTTGGTCCTTTACTATTTTCTAAGTGTGTATCAATTTTGTGAATCTGCATTTGTCATTTAAATATCTTTTGAAGATTTTAATGAAACAGTAAATGTATTGCTATAATTATTTTGTAAATGATTCTAAATATTCTTGCGTCCTTTTGTGGTGATGTTGTACATGAAAAATATTAAACAACATAAACTCTTTCATCGATAATTTACCAATCAAGGGATGTGGTAAGACATATTTTTCAGCATCAGAATCAGAAAATTTTTGGTAGGCTTTGAGTAACTTATCTTTTGTTGAATTAAAGCGGTCGATAGCAGCTGTTTTATCACTAAATGCCATTGGTTCAGGATCAAATTTAGACCCGGAAATATCATAAGGTTCTTTTAATCGGTCTGTATATTTCTTGACTACTTCCTCATAAGATTTGGTTGGTTCTTTGGTAATTCCAAATGTCATTTTAAGTGCGATATTGGGTAGACTCATTCCCTTTTTCAAGGCTCCTAAACTCACACCAATGTGATTCATTTGTTGGCCAGCGTTCCACTTTTCATTGTTATGTGAATGCAAAAATTCTGCTTCAGCTAAAGAGTCAATGTATAGAATGAATGCTTCATGTGTTTCATTAAATTTTGCAATGATTTCTGAATTGGTCATATGAATTAATTTAATGGTTTTTAAAAATACCAATCGGTATCTTGTTGCATAAAAAAATTTATTTCTTAATTACTGCGATAACATGTTGATCGATATGATTACAAATATTATCCATATACTTTGGTTCTTTGTTCATAAAAGATAGGAAGATGCCTCCTTCAATCATGCAATAAATATTACTTGCAATTTCGGCTACATCAATATCTGATTTAATCTCTTTTTTAGAAATACCCAATCGAATAATGTCTTCAATACTTTGCATGGTTTTTTTCGAAATTTCTTTTACCGTTTTAAATAACAACGAATTTACGCTATTGGTATCCACACCAACATTTAGGATTGGACATCCACCTCGTTCCTTAGCAATTGGATAATAGGATCGATAAAAATTAGTGACTGCATATAATTTATCAATGGTATTTTCATGTTTAGCCATCTCAAGCGCAATCGGGGCCAACACTGTTTTTACATTAAATTTAAATGCTTTTACGGCCAGATCCTCTTTGTTTTTGAAGTTGCAATAAATTGCACCTTTGGTCAATCCAGTTGCTGATGTCAAATCAGATAAACTCGTCCCTACATATCCTTTACTATTGAAAATAGGTGCTACTTTCTCCAGGATAAATAATTTTGTTTCGTCTGACTTTGTACCCATATGAAATGCAATTTACAAATTTTTTATAAAAAATACCGATTGGTATTTTTTATTTTGATGTTTCTGTTTAATTATTTCAAATTTCAATCAAATTAAGGCCCTTTTACTTTCAAAATCTTGTATCAAACGATTATTTTTATGTGTTTTTTACATGAGAAAATTTACCTATTTGTTTTCGCAAATAAATTCACAAAGCAGAAAATTACATGTTACAATTAGCAGCCATCATCGTTTTAGGAATCTTAGCACAATGGGTCGCATGGCGAACGAAAGTTCCCTCGATTTTACCATTGATTTTGATTGGTTTGTTGGTCGGTCCGATTTCCACTTATTTTACGCCAGATGGTTGTAAGTGGATTATGCCACAAGAAGTTGCTGGTTCCAATTGCAGTTTTTTATTTCCTGGACAATTGTTGTTTTACTTCGTTTCTTTAGCCATCGGAATTATATTGTTTGAAGGGGGTTTGACTTTGAAACGATCAGAGATAAAAGGGATTGGTGGTTCGATTGGTAAGTTAATTAGTGTAGGATCTCTGATTACATTTTTGGGAGCTGGATTGGCTGCACACTATATTATGGGATTGCCTTGGGATATTTCATTTCTTTTTGGTGGTTTAATAATCGTGACAGGTCCAACTGTAATTGCACCGATTCTTAGAAATGTTCCTTTGAAAAAAAGTGTTGCCAATATCTTGAAGTGGGAGGGAATTTTAATTGATCCGATTGGTGCATTGGCTGCCGTTTTGGTTTATGATTTCATAATTACAAGTGGACATGATTTTACCTCACATGCCTTGTTGGCTTTTGGAAAAATTCTGGTGATTGGTTTTGCCGTCGGAATTGCGATTGGCTATTTATTGTATTGGCTGATTAAGAATGATAAAATACCACACTACTTATTGAATGTGGTGACGTTGGCTTTTGTATTGGCCGTTTTTGTTGGTTCCGATTTGTTGGTTCACGAATCTGGTTTGTTATCGGTGGTGGTGATGGGAATGGTCATGGGTAATTTAGATGTCCCACACTTGAAAGAAATTTTGGACTTTAAAGAATCGTTGGCGGTATTATTAATCTCTATTTTGTTCATCTTATTATCTGCCAATATTACGATTGAGCATTTAGAATTACTGTTGGATTGGAGAGTGTTGATTTTATTCTTGGTAGTCATTTTGATAATTCGTCCATTAGGTGTTTTTGCAAGTACTACTGGATCTGATTTGACAAACAATGACAAGCTATATATTTCATGGGTCGGTCCTCGAGGAATTGTTGCTGCAGGTATCGCTTCATTATTTGGCATCAAATTATTGCAACAAGGAGTACCCGGGTCAGAATATATCACGCCGCTTGTTTTCATGATTGTACTCGGAACGGTATTGTTGAATGCAACAACGGCAAGAATGATGGCGAGAATTTTGAAAGTAACACAAGACTCTTCAGAAGGGGTGATGATTATCGGAGCACATCAAGCTTCTCGATTGATTGCAAAATATCTGCAAGATAATAATACGCATGTTGTATTACTGGACAGTAATGTTTCAAATATCAAGAATGCACAAAAGATGGGATTGGAAGCTTTCACTGCCAACGTATACACAGATGTATTGGAAGATAACATTGCATTGACGGATGTAGGATACTTGATGGCCATGACAGGAAGTACGGATGTCAACAACTTTGTTTGTAATAAATATCAAAAAACGTATGGAGAACAAGGTAATTTCCGTTTAATCTCTTCGGATGAAATGAAAAAAGCACCAGAAGATATTTCAGAGATGAGCTTATTCTCTCCAAAAGATGATTACATCAATTTAATTGAAGCGGCTCGTGATTATCCAAATATGCACGAAATTGAAATTACAGATAAGGATCACTTTGTCAAAATCATGGAACAAATTAATGATATCGATCAGTCCATCCCGATTTTCATTTTGAATCCAGATGGAAAATTTAATATGATTCCTGCAAATTTTGAAAATGTAGAAATTGAGCCAGGTTCGAAGTTGGCTTATTTGGGGAAAGAGATGGAAGGCTAAAGCCAAATTAAAAATTGAAAATGTAAAATTAAAAATAGCACGCCCTTCACGTCTGCTCACGTAAAAGGCGTCCTATTTTTAATTCCGTCAGGAAAGATTCTCCGACTTACTAGACTTCTTCTCCTCACCATCCTTTTCACATTCCGGACAAATCAAACCATTGTCTTCCATTTTCCAGGTATTGCCACCATATTGAAATCTACGTTTTTTACGATCCCAGTCTGCATCAATGGTATTCAAAATTCTGGAAATATCATCTGGTAAATAGACATGTTTTCCTCTAGGTACTTTCAATACGAAATGAACTTTTTGGTTACGCCATTTTTTGCCAGTACGAATCAAGAAATCAGGGGACATGTACAAAGTATTTCCAGCAAATGAAAAATTATATTCGATTTGATCGGCATGAATTTCAGAATCTCTCAAGTCAGCACCTCGACTAGTATAATGTCTTTCTAATTCAAAATCTTTGGTATTGCTTTGTAGGATATCTAATTCAACATTACTTGAAACCAAATCTTTGCCATATAAATTTAATTCAGCTCCATTTCCTTTGAGTGACATAAATCTTTCATTTCCGATTAATGAGCCACTTAACCCCAATCTTAATGTATCCGATTCAATATACATGATTTGCGTTTCGGTGATAGAATTGCCCGTCATAAATTGTCGACCAATGTAACCACCCAACATACTCATGGAAATCAAATTCACCAACCAAAATAAACTTAAAGAAGTTTTTGCCCAGTTGGGAATGATATTTTTAGTGGTGTATTTCCAAAAATATAACAATACAATAACAATCGGAATCGAAATAATGAAGAATAGATTCCCAAATCCAAGATAGCTAGCCCAACTCGCATCCGGCAAAAGGAAATTGGTGTAAGGGAATGAGAAGATAGAGCTTACTAATAGCGCCAGCCAAAAAACCACTAATCCTAACAGTAAAAACACACCTGTGAATTTAATGAGTGGTCGTAATATCCTTGGAATCGCGCCAATAATAGTTCTTATTACAGAACCTAAGAGATTGAACCCTTTCTGTAGGAGTATCCTAAGTTGACTCGCTCCCGTCTGGGCTTTTTTTTTCCGTCAAATTTATGGGTCAAGTTGGATAAACGCTCTCCTACTCCATCGATTTCTTCTTCTACTGTCTTTGCGATATTGTTGATATTTATTGGCTCTCCTCTCATTGCCAAACGATCTGCAGCAGAAGCTGTTTCTGGAGCTAATACCCATAATACTATGTACAATAAAATTCCAAATCCTGAAATGAACGCTATTAAAAAACCAAGACGCAACCATAGCGGGTCTTTGATACCAAAATACGCAGACATACCTGAAGCTACCCCACCCAATATTTTATCTTCCGAATCTCTAAAAAAACGTTTTGCCGTTTTCCCTTTTTGGATTGTACTATATGAATCAGCTTCTATTGATTCATGAATCGGAGCAGCTCCAAAATCTTCAGGAGTACCCATCACTTTGATTACATCTTTGACCGATTGCAAACTGATAATTTTTGCTCCTTTTAATTTGTCAGAAAATAATTCCGCCATTCTGGATTCAATATCTCCAGTAATTTCTTCATAGCCTTCCGACTTTTTGAAGTGGGCATGAATGGTTTCAAGATAGCCATTGAGATGTGCATAAGCATCTTCATCAATGGTAAATGGATAGCCGCCGAGGTTTACGTTGATAATCTTATTCATTTGATATTACGTTTTTCGTAGTTAGTTCAACTGCCTTGACCAATGAGGACCAAGTGCCAATTAGTTCGTTTAAAAATTGATGTCCTTCTTTCGTTAATTGATAATATTTTCGAGGTGGACCTTTATGCGACTCCTTCCAATTGTAATGGAGCAATCCCGCATTTTTCAATCGCGTCAACAATGGATATAGTGTTCCTTCTACTACGATCAGCTCGCTCTCTTTCAGCTTGCCAATAATATCAGACGGATACGATTCCTGCTCAGCAATGATGGACAGGATACATAGTTCCAGTATTCCTTTCCGCATCTGAGCTTTCGTGTTTTCGATCTTCATACTTCAAATATAAGGTAAATTTTTAGTACTATGCAATACATAGTAGTATAATTTAACCTAGTACTGTATGATTTTTCGATCAACAGTATTTTTTGCTCGATTAATTTACTTGTTTATGGGATTCACAAGAAATAGAGCTAGCTACTATCAATCCTCTTGAAAAAAGTATTTTTGCACCATGACAATTAGCGGTTTCACTATGGTAAGGAATGCGGATAAATATTACTTCCCTATCAAAGCATCTATCGAATCGATTCTACCAATCGTAGATGAATTTATTGTAGCACTTGGCGATAATGATGAAGGTGATCGTACCCGTGAAATCATTGCGTCCATTCATTCTGATAAAATAAAAATTATCGATCGGGTTTGGTCTGAGAAAGATTTTGTGGATGGAAAAATTTATGCAAACGAAACTACTTTCGCTTTATCTCAATGCTCGGGAGATTGGTGTTTTTATTTACAAGCAGATGAGGTCATTCATGAAAACGATCATCCTACTATTGTAAAATATTGTAAGGATTATTTGGACAACAAAAATGTAGATGGTTTTTTATTTCAATACAATCACTTTTTTGGAGATTATGAACATTACTTACCCGTACATGGCTGGTATAAAAATGAAATTAGAATTGTTCGAAATAATGCGGGCGTCTACTCTATTAAAGATGCTCAGTCATTTCGTAAGCAGGATAATCAAAAATTGAGTGTAGTAGAATTTACACCTTATATATATCATTACGGATGGGTGCGACCGCTAGAATTGATGCAATCGAAAAAGAAAGCGATGGATGCGATGTACCATGGAACTGAAAAAATTGAATCCGCCTATAAATTGAAACCAAATGAGTTTGATTACGGCGCATTAGGAAATATTCCAATTTTCAAAGGAACCCATCCTGCTGTGATGAAAGACTTTATTGCAAAACTTGATTGGCAACATAAATTAAATTACACCAAAACGGCCAACCTGAATCGACCTAAAATGAAGCATGAGCAATTGAAATATCAGCTGTTGACGAAGTTGGAAAATTGGGTGAATGGTGGAAAAGATATTTTTGGATATACGAATTGGTTAAAGATGTAGGTACGTTGCAATGCAATGTACCTACATTGCAACGTACCTACATCTCATATTTCACATCTTTATCCACCTCCTCATAAGGCTCGACCTGATCATTGTATTCTTCTATTGTAAGGTCATCGTCATCAGTCTTTGATGTGGATCGAGTATCAGTCGGTGTATTGATCGGAATAATGGGTGTGTCTGGTTGTTCCATACGTTGCATATGCTGGATCGTATCCAACGGTGCACGACCTAATCTTGAAGGTATCCGTGAAGGAAATGAAGTTTCTTCCTGAATCGGGCGTTGTTCTGCGACTTCCTCTTCTACTGAGAATAACGGTTTTCCATGATCGAATTTATTGAAAAGCTGACGCAACGTAAATGGCGTGTGCTTTTTACTGGATTTTTCGTATGAGTTGAAATTTGGAATATCCAACACTTCTGCTGCCATATATTGACCTAGTTGGTAGTATGATTCCCACTGTGTTCGATCAAAAAATTGGTCTGAAGTAGATTCATGTGGGAATGCTGGGTGATAAATCTTATACTTGTAAGTTGCATATTTCAAACTTGATTTCTCTTCTATCACAGGCTTCCCTTGAGGTGCTGTAATTGCAGACTTCACGTAGACGAGTGTCCCCACTTTTTTATTTTCATAGTGCTTCAATACTTCAACTACATTTCCATTTTCATCATACTCATCCACTTCTTCCCACAATTGATACACGTCCGCAATCGCGAATCTTCTTTTGGAATAACCGTGTGATGGATTAGGACGAATGGTATCTTCTGGCGTAAAGCCTCTGCGAAAACGAATTTCCATTCCCAATTCATTTCTTGCACGTATACAAAGTGTTGTAAAATCAGCAAAACTATAATCCGCATCTGCAGTAGCATCTACCGATATTATTAATCTACACTTCCTTCTTAGCAATTCCATGACTCCCAAATTCTCGATATGACCACCATCGGAAATATTGAGCAATTGATTTTTCGTTCCAATTTTGGAGAATAATTCGTAGAAAAAATATAAAGGCCACCAAATCAATCTCCGCTGTTTCATTTTGAGTGGGTTTCTGGTCCAATATCCCAGTCTGGCATTAAATACAGTAGTGAAAAAACTGAGCATTTTATTGGAGTACATTCCCATTCCTGGATTGATAGCAGCTGCCGAAATGGTTGTTGCTGCTGGAAGGGTCATTTCGTCATATCCATCTGAATTTTTTGTCTCCACATATTTTGTCAGTTTGGAACCACAAAATAATGGTGACAATAAAAAATAATCATTGGTCTTGATGCCCTTAAATTTAGCATCATTTGAACTTTGAAGATTTAGACAAGTATTGATTAATGGATATGGAGATAAATATTTATCAACATATAAATCTTTCAATTTTATGTTTTTACTATCGCCTGTAAATTTCATAAAGGTATCCGCCAATTTTTTGCGATAATACCGATGAAAGCTTAGTGCATTCGGATTGGTTAAAAACCCTAACAATATCAACACTACTCCTCCGGCAAGAAAATACAGAAGCTTGGAAGTGTCTACTGCTTCAATCTGAAAACTTGCGACAAATACTGCCAAAAATGCAGCGAGTATTGCCCCCACAATTGCCGTCTCTATCTTATTGAAGATATTGGATAATCTAAGATTAAAACTAAAAATAATGTTGAGGAAAAAATGTAGAACAAAAACACCTATTACTACTGGCACGGCAAAGTCCATTACAAGTTTTTTGTTTCTCAAATATAAAAACTCATCAATTGGTAACACTTCACTTACAAGAATATAAGCGCCATAGATTAACAATCCAATAATCGCTGGACTTATCCATGACATCAGTAGACTGACCATGAAACTAATCATAAGAATTATCCGGTTCCACAATTTTATTATCCCTTGCCCAGGTGTTAAGTACTCCCCTCTTGAGCGCATGTATTCAATATGTTGATCATTGAAAAGTTCGTCATAACTACCAGTATGATCTAATGTGGAATGAATGTAAGCTCCGGTAAATCCACCTCCGGAAACTGTAGAGAGATAATCTGCTCTTTTTAAAACGCCGTATTGATTCAGGGTTTTTAGAAATCCTTGACATATAGTAGCTGACCGAATACCACCACCTGATAACGCAATACCAAATTTAGTATCACGAGCCATCGGTTCATTGTCTCCAAATAATTTTCTTCGACGATGATCTAGATGAAACTCTTCTTTTTTTATTACTTCTTTGCATGTGTATAACTCGGACATAAATAGCTCACTTTAGCTCCTCCATTCTAAAAAATAAATCCCATCTGTAAAATTATCTTCTCGGCAGAGGCTGCCCTTGGATAGTATGTTTAAATGCAGGGAATAAAAATATTAAATATTTTAGTTATATCTAAATACTTTTAAGAATAAATGAAAGCTATTTGATACAAAGTGAAAGCAAAATAAATTTGCCCAACCCTCAAAGGCATGAAAACTATAGATTTGAAGTGATAAGTAGATCTAGGCTAGTCGTTTTGATTTTAAAACGCTCACCCAAATAATCATTTGTAAGACACCCTTTGTAGGTGTATACCCCATTTCTCAATCCAGCTTGTTCACAAATTAACCGTTCGATACTGCCAATATCACTTGCTTTTAATAAAATTGGCGTGATGATATTACTAACTGCAACAGATGCTGTTCTTGAAACTTTGGATGCAATATTTGGTACGCAATAATGGATGACGCCATATTTTGTGAAGGTTGGACTTTTGTGGGTGGTCACTTCTGAAGTTTCAAAGCATCCACCTTGATCGATACTCACATCCACAATTACAGAACCTGATTTCATCTTTGCAACAATTTCTTCTGAGACAATCATTGGTGCTCTTCCTGATTTGGAATGAATCGCACCAATTGCAACATCAGCACTCAATAATTCTTCTTGTAATCTTACCGGATCAATTGCTGAAGTAAAAAGTTGTCTTCCCAATTGATTTTGCAAACGCATTAATTTATAAATGTTGTTGTCAAAAATTCTTACATCCGCCCCCAATCCAATGGCGGTCCTAGTCGCAAATTCTGCTACAACCCCAGCTCCTAAAATTACCACTTTGGCGGAAGGTACACCGGACACGCCACCTAATAAAGTTCCTTTTCCACCTGATGAAGAGGCCAACAATTCAGCTGCGGTGAGCATCGCGCTCATTCCTGCAATTTCGCTCAGAATTCTTACTACGGGGAAAGCACCAATTTCATCTTGGATATACTCCATCGCAAGTGCAATGACTCTTTTTTGACGTAATTTATTGATGTATTCCGCAGTAATGATTGGCAATGTCAATGGAGACATCAAAATTTGATTTGGATGAAATAGGTCCAGTTCGTCTAGCGTAGGAGGTGCAACTTTGATAATCACATCTGCCTTGAAAACCGTTTCTCGGCTGTAAGCAATTTCAGCACCTGCTTCTGAATATTCTTGATCAGGAAAATTTGATTTTTGTCCAGCCCCTTCTTCTATTACAATTCGGATACCTGAGGAGACCAGATATGCGACAGAAGATGGCGACAAAGCAACTCTGTTTTCTTGCAATGTCGATTCTTTAGGAATCCCTACAAATAGGTTTCTTCTTTTTTGTTGTACTTGAAGCATTTCGACTTGAGTCTCCAAACTTCCTTCAGTAAATATCTTGGGGATCGGAATGCGCTTCTTTTGCTTATCGCTCATACGGTCTCTTAATAATCAGAGAAAAGGGAATTTACGTTTACAGTATTAAATGACTGTTTTCCTAGTCTTACAAAAATATAATATTTCTTTTTGAATTTTCAATGATTTGAATATTTATTTTGACTACTTCCTTATATCCTAGTGGTTCAATAAGTTGCGGCCACTCTATAAAAACATAATCTCCACGGTCGAGATAATCTTCTATTCCCGCATGAATGGCTTCTTCTGTATCTTTCAATCGATAAAGATCAATGTGATAAATAACCCCTTCCGCATTATCTTTTTTTAAAAAAGAATATTCATTAACAATAGAAAAAGTCGGGCTGGTGACTTTATCATTGGTGCCTATTAGCTTGCAGATGGATTGGATGAAAGTAGTTTTACCTGCTCCGATATCACCTGTTAGGAAGAAAATATTTTTGTTTTTTGCAAATTTCAACAACTTGCTTGCGGCATCTTGTAGCGCTGACTCTTGTTCAATTACCAGTTCCATTCTTATTAGGATTATTTGATAAAATATCCGATTAGCTTATTGACATCTTCTTTGTAGAAACGACCTATTGACAGTTCCTTTTTATTTTCTAACACTAAAACAGCATCTCCTTTTTTATATTCTGAAATATATTTCAAATTAATAACATTGTTACGATTAATTCGTACGAGTGGAAAATCCTGTAACATTTCGAGACATGCATTTAATGGTTTTGAAGTCGTTAATTCTGCTCCATTTTTCAAATAAATAGTTGTCAATTTTTCACTAGAATTGAGGTATAGGATGTCATAAGGTTTTACAAAGTTGAATTCTTTTTGAGTAGGAAAAATTACGCGACTTGACTTACTTGGTAGCACGTCTTGATCTGTTTCTGAAGTAATGGTGAAAACATTACTAGTGTTTTTGATTTTTATTTTTTCAACGACTTCAATTAATTCATCAATATTTATCGGTTTTAATAGATAGCCAGTTGCTCCAGACTTGAATGCACGAATGGCGTATTGCTCATAAGCAGTCGTAAACACAATGTCAAAATCAATGGTATCGAAATGTTCTATCAAATTGAATCCAGAATGTTGTGGCATTTCAATATCCAGAAAAATTAAATCTGGTTTTTTAGATTTGATAAGATCAACACCTTCTAGTACATTTTCTGCGAGACCGATTATTTTCACACCTTCACAAAAGGATTCTACCATCTCTTTCAAAGCTACCCGATTTCTTTTTTCATCATCGATGATTACTGCTTTCAATCCACTCATTTATTTCAAATTTTGATTAATTGAAATGACAACTTTTGTTCCTGCTGGTAAGCCAGTCTCATTATGAATATCCTTAATTTTGACAGCCATTTTATCTGCCTCAGATGAATTAATAATTGCAATTCTTTCTTTGATAATATTCATGGCTTTAGAAGGATAGAGTCTTTTGTTTTCTGCTTTTATTTCTTTGGAGCGAGTAATACCTACACCATTGTCCTCCACTTCACAAATCAAAATATTGTCTTGTTTATTGAACCGTATATCCAATTTCTTTGGACCTTTTTTGTGCATTAATCCATGCTTAATGGCATTTTCAACGTAGGGTTGCAATACTAATGAAGGAAGCATCGTCATCTCACGGTCAATATCGTCTGCAACTTCAATGTTATATTCAAAGCCTTCTTCAAATCGTAGTGCTTCCAATCTCAAATAAAAGTTAAGTGTTTCAATTTCTTGTTCTAGTGGTACTTCTTTGATAGTTGACATGTTTAGCACGTTTCGCATGAGTTTAGAAAACTGAGATAGATAATAATTTGCGGATCTTTTATCTTCCCTCATAATGAAATCTTGAATTGAATTCAAAGAATTGAAAATAAAATGAGGATTCATTTGTGCCCTCAAGGCTGTCAATTGCGAGGTCTTCAACTTTTCTCTTAGCTCTGTTCGTTTTCTGGTCGCATTAGCAATAATAAAAGCGATTGATGTCAATATACCAAAAGTTATGAAAACAGCGATAATCAGAAACCACCAAGTCTTCCAAAACGGTTTTGCAATGTTTATTTTCATTTCAATAGGGTCGGACCAATCAGAATTGATGGATTTAGCTTTTACTTTAAATAAATGAGAACCTTCTGCAATGATTGGATATTGAGCTTCATTAGTCATAGACGTAACCCAGTTGTTATTTACGCCCTCCATTTGATAGGCGTATAGTATATCTTTTGGATGCTGATAGTCAATTGCTGTGAATTTTATTTTGATGTTATTCTGATCATATTCTAGTTCGTATTCAGGATGAATAATGGTATCCTTGTCTAGAATTTTTACCTGATTAAAATAGATCTGTGGTGGTTTTTCAGAGAGCTCGACATCATGTTTAAAAACGGAAATACCTTGATTAGTAGCAGCTATAATATTATCGTTGACACGGATTAAATCATTAATTTCTAAAGATGGCAGCCCTTGTTTTTCACCAATTGAGTTGACGGAAAAATCGGAGATATCAATTTGATTCAACCCTTTATTTGTAGCGACCCATACTAATCCATTTACGAAAACACAATTTCGACAATTATTGCTTAACAAACCATTTTCAGTTGTAAATTTATGAATCACTTCGTCTCTGTAAAGATCATAAACTAACAATCCATTTCCTTGCGTTGACAACCATAGTGTTGAATCTGTATTCACCTCAATATTTCTGATGTCTAATTTCACATCTGGATTATCAATTTGTTGATAAATACCATTTTCGTACAGCCCTAGCCCCTTTAGATTTCCGACCCAAACTTTATTGTCATTGATCGGGCAAACACCATAGGTACGCTCCCCATTGATCAATTTAATTTCATCTTTTTCGATGTAACCAAAAGAATAACTGGTACCAAACCATACCTTCTCGCTGGAAGGCTCACTCTGTCTTGCAACTTTAAAAGATTGGAGTTTAAATGCTTCTTCTTCATTCAAATTAAAATCAAAAGAATTTAAACCTCTTGATGAAAACACTTCAATTGTATTCCCTTTAGTGAGAACAATATCGTAGATCTCACCTCCTTTCAATGAACCGAAATCAGATTTTATTTCATTGAAATATTTATCCAAAATCGAAATATTTCCGTTGGTGTATCCAATGACATAAAGTTGCTTTTGTTGATGAAATTTAATGACCGATATTTGGTTATTATCTTTATCATTGATATAATTTTTTAGTGATTTACCGGCGATGTAAAACAATCCTGATCTTTGAGAGGTCACCCAATACCCGCCTTTTGTATCTTGGATAATAACACCAATGCTTTTTCCTGGTAACAATTTACTTACAACGGCAGGCTTGTCTTCAAATTGTTCAATATTGATTAGCCCATTTCTTGATGCAACCCAAAGACTATTCTCATTTTCTTGATGCAAATAAGTCGGTTTAAATTTGATACTTTCATTAAATTCCGGAAAAGCTGGAGTTCTAATGAAAGTGGTTTTATCAAAAAAGAAAAGACTATCATTTTCCAATCCAATATATTTATCTCCAAAACCAACAATGTTCGATTCTCGCACACCTACTTTTACTTTGTTAGCTGAGACCAGCGCCAATGAATCTCCAGTCACTTTATAGACCCCATGAGCGCCCATCGCGAATATCTCTCCATTGGTCTCTTCATAAATTTGTCGAACTGAAATGGGCTTTGTTGCATCAAAAAATTGAGATTTCACTTGTTCTTTATTGATCGTGTAACATACCAAGCGACCATTTTCAAGCAACCAAAGATTCCCTTTTGAGTCAGAGAGATGTACAAAATCCAACAACACACCTCCGCCATGCATCAATTGATACAATTCCCCATCTTGGAAATAATACAATCTGGAAGCTAAGTCTATAAACCACAATCTTCCCTTGCTATCGTTCCAGATTGAAATAATCTCACTATTGGCCAATCCAGGTATTGGATCTTTGACAAAATTACTGCCATCAAAATTGGCAATCCCATCTTCCGTGGCTACCCAGATAAATCCGTTGTCATCTTCAACCACATCATACATGTACGAACTCGGTAATCCATCTGATACGGTATAGTTATAAATTTTCAAGTTTTGACAATACACACACGATATCATTGAGCTCATCCACCCAATAATCAACGTAGAAAAAAAAGACTTTTTATATTGTTTTATCATCAAATTTTGAAAAACATATTTACATAAAAGTAATGCAATTTTTTGGAAAGATGATAATAACTATTGGTCAGACAAATGCTGATAACAGCAACATTATTAACAATAAAATATTGCTTAATTCTTAAAATTAAAACAGTCTTATTAGACTCAATTATCTTGTCAAAAAACAAGATTAATTTACAATTCAATATGATTCACATTATAGATTTAAATTTTATTTATAACTAATTGACAATCAATTTTTTACACAGCAAAAATGTATTCAAAATAAGCGGAATTACGCTATATATTTTGTATATTTGGAGCTATGAAAAATTTGAAATCTAACGAAGAAAACAAAAAGAAAAAAAACGAGTATAGTGCTAGTAATATTCAGGCACTCGAAGGTCTGGAAGCAGTACGTAAAAGACCCGGGATGTACATCGGTAGTACGGACACCAAAGGACTTCACCATTTGGTCTGGGAGGTCATCGACAACTCTATCGATGAGCACCTTGCTGGCCATTGTTCAACCATCACAACTATTATCCATCCTGACAATTCGATTTCAGTGAAAGATGATGGTCGTGGTATCCCAACAGGAATGCATGAGAAGTTGCAAAAGTCTGCCTTGGAAGTGGTAATGACAGTACTTCACGCAGGTGGTAAGTTTGATAAAGACACTTACAAAGTATCTGGTGGTCTTCACGGTGTCGGGGTTTCTTGTGTGAATGCACTTTCTATGGATTTAAAAGCAGAGGTGCACAGAGAAGGGAAGATTTTTATGCAGGAATATAAGCAAGGAAAACCGGTTTCGGATGTTGCTCAGATTGGCGAAACTTCCGTGACTGGTACGACCATTACTTTTAAGCCTGATGCTGAGATTTTTGAGACACTTGAATACAAATATGATGTCCTAGCGACTCGTATCAAGGAACTTTCCTATCTGAATAGTGGGCTGAAATTGAAGTTGATTGATGAAAGAGATGTGACGGATGGAAAACCAAGAGAAGAAGACTTCTTTTCTGAAGGTGGATTGAAAGAATTTGTACTCTACCTTGATGAGTCTCGTACCAAGCTAATTGAACATCCAATTCACTTGACCGCGAAAGAAGATAACGTGGAAGTGGAAGTGGCGATGTCCTACAACACTTCTTATTCAGAGAATATTTACTCTTTTGTTAACAATATTAATACGCGTGAAGGAGGTACACACGTTGCTGGTTTCCGTAGAGCAATCAATCGTGTTTTCAAACAATACGGAGATGAGGAAGGATTTTTCAAAAAGTTGAAATTTACAGTTCAAGGAGAGGATTTTAAAGAAGGATTGACCGCAGTCGTTTCTGTGAAAGTGCCAGAACCACAATTTAAAGGTCAAACTAAAGGAGAATTGGGTAACAGTGAAGTTACGGGTATTGTTTCTCGTGCTGTAGGTGATGCGATTAAAGACTTCTTGGAAGAAAATCCAAAGCAAGCTAAGAAGATAATTGACAAAGTTATTTTAGCTGCTACCGCTCGTCATGCTGCACGTAAGGCGCGTGAAATGGTGCAACGTAAAAATGTACTTACCGGTAGCGGACTTCCTGGAAAGTTATCCGATTGTTCTTCTAAAGATCCAGCTGAAAGTGAGATTTATTTGGTTGAGGGAGATTCTGCAGGCGGGACGGCAAAACAAGGAAGAGATCGTTTTTTCCAAGCTATCCTACCACTGAGAGGTAAGATTCTAAACGTGGAAAAAGCCATGGAACACCGTATATATGATAATGAGGAAATCAAGAATATGTTTACCGCATTGGGGGTTGCTATCGAAGAAAAAGATGGAGAAAGGGTCCTGAATATCGAGAAATTAAGATACCACAAAATCATCATCATGTGTGATGCCGATATTGATGGTTCTCACATTGTTACTTTAATTTTGACTTTCTTCTATCGCTATATGAAAGAGTTGATTGACAACGGCTATATCTATATCGCAGCTCCACCATTGTATCAAGTGAAGAAGGGTAAGAAATCAACTTACTGCTGGTCTGAGGATGAAAGAATGGCCGCTATCGCACAATACTCTTCCGGTGAAGAGGATAATTCTGTGAAGACGCAAAGATATAAGGGTCTTGGTGAAATGAATGCTGAACAACTTTGGGAAACAACCATGGATCCTGCTTTCCGTACTTTGAGAAAAGTAGTGGTCGACGATTCATTAGAATCCGATCGAATCTTCTCGATGTTGATGGGAGATGAAGTTCCACCAAGAAGGGCTTTCATTGAGTCACATGCCAAATATGCGAATATTGATGTATAATCAAGCTAATCTATATTTTTGATAAACTATTGATAATCAATATTTTAAGATATATAAATCCTCGTTTCAATTTTCTGGAACGAGGATTTTTTTTGAGCGTGGAAATTGCGTGTGTGTTTTGCTGGATTAGTTGTGTTTCTCGTTGATTCTTGTCTACCCTTAAAAGCGCTACTCGATAATTATAATTTGAACTCAAAGTTTAGTTGAGCGCTTTTATACAAATTGAATCCTAAAATGGCGGTATTCAATAAGAAAAATTTATCGATATCAGCGTTGGAAATAAAGTCATGTACTTTTGCAATGCAAGCCAGCGCGGTAACTAAGGCTATGTCTGCGTTTTCCGTCTTGATCCCAATAAGTTTTTCTTCCATATAATCACCGCGCTTTTAGAATACAATTTGTATTAAGGGTTTAGGATTTACAAAATACTCGATAATTTATGCTGTATTTTTTCTTAGAATTTGTCTGACCCGAAGTGGCAGGCTGTTAAATTCTGAAATGCTCCAACGGAGCTGAAGCACTAAAAATGGGCATCGCCCATTTGGTAAACACGTCATGTAGTTTAGCTCCAAAGGTGCGTAAGCATTTCAAATTTAAGAGTAGTTCGATATTGATCTTTTGAATAAGGGTGATTAATACAAATAATACTCTATAATTGCGGATATCTATGAGAAAATTTTACTGATATCTGCGTTGGAAATTTTTCTCATAGAAAGCCCGCTATTTTATAGTTCAATTTGTATTACCATTCGATTAGGGAAGGATAGAAAATGGCATTCCAAAACAAAAAAATGGATATTCAACATCACTGAATATCCATTTTTTCGAAAACCATTAAACAAATTCAAGACCCTTTCTACAAGTAAGTTTCCAAGAACCACTTTCTATAATCAGTGATAGATTTTGATTTTAATATCGCTCTATAATTGGATTGATTGACTGCGAATAATTCAAATGCGTCATCGTTTTTACCGATGAATTTTTTCTTCTGACGCATTACTTCATTGTAATATTCCATTGCAATATCTTTCGTTTTAAATCTTCTGATCACGACAATCGGCGTGCTAGTATCAGCTCCTAGGAAGACATTGGAAATTCTTAGTTTATCCAACTTATGATATTCTCTATTGTAGTCAGATATCTTTGTTTTAGCTTCTTCTAAAGACGTTTTCTTACCATCTAAAACTGCGATGATATAGTGTACTTTGTTGTCTTCAATTTTGAATTCTGAATCTCCAGAACTACTTGCTCCAGCAACGCCACCACTAACTTTACTTCCCAACAATCGGAGAATTTCCTTTGCTCTTTTTTGTTCATCCGTATCTGGATATTTAGCAACCACTTCTTTTAGAGCGTTGATGTATGCATCTTTTCCTTTCAGATTTCCAACACATAATGCAGATAATAAATGAAACTTTGGTTTCAGCTTATTGGTAGGACCAAACATCTCATCTGACTTATTTATTTTATCAAATGACTTTTGATATTTTCCATTTTCGAAGTCTACATAAGTCTCTTTATAGTAGCGACTCAACTTGTTGGCTTCTTCTTGTGATGCTTTCAAAAAGTCAGGATCTTGAAGTACACGCGCATAAGTGGATTCCCCAAATTGCTTAGTGATCAAATCAAAATAACGTTTCGCTTCCATCTTGTTATTTAAATCTGTATGCGCTAAGTAGAGGTTGTACCAAGTATCTAATTTTAAAGTTGTTTCAGGATATCGATCCATCAGACCTTCATGTGTGATAACCGCCTTATCACTTCTTTCTAAACGATCTCTATACAATGTACCCAATTCAAACATCGCTTCCTGAATCGCCATATTGGCCTTGTCGCGTTGGTCTTTAGTACGTGGTACATCTTTCAGAATATTCAACAAATCTTGATCGGTGATTTCCTCAATTTCCTCTTCCACAGCTTCCACTTGAGTGATGTCGGAGAGTCCTCTTTTATTGGCTCTTCGCCAGTTATCCTCTAATGGTCGATTGTTCCATTGTCTATCAAAATCTCTTTTTCCTTTTTTAGAGGATCGATCATTATACGCCCACCAAGTACTTGGTTCGCCTGCGTTTGGTCCTCCCACTCTAGGATTTCTATCGAGTGTCGCAGGGTTTAGAGATCGACTATTTCTTCCACCCAAATCAGGTTTTCCACCCATCCCTTCTTTCTTTGCAGCTTGCTTCTCTGCATCTCGTTTTTCTTTGATCGCCAACGCTAAATCTTGTTGTTGCTTTGGTGTCATTGTAGCAATCGCTAAAAGACTATCTTGTAAATTAATGATGTTAATATTTTTAGCGATATCCGTTAGGTTGGCTGCATAGCGAGCGACACCGTCATATCTTTCATCAGTGTTTGGTAAAACCATCAGCGTGCTATCGAAATAATTTTTAGCGGAAACAAATACTTCATCTTCGTAATATAGATTGGCCAGTTTCAAATAAGATTCTGCACGTTGAGATTTGTTGCCATTATTGTTGGCTAACGATAGTACCAGATTTTCAATAGCGCCTTTTTTGTCATTCGTTTTCAATGCGATGTCAGCTAGTGCATAGTAAATCTGATCTTTGAATTCTTCATTCTTTATATCCTTCAACATTTTGTTCAAAGTCCTATTCGCCTCAGCTGCAGTAGCTTTTCCACTTTCCCATGAGTTCGTTGCTAAATTCAATCTAGAGGCAAACTCCATTTCGTAAGTTGGGTTGTACTTCAAAACTTGTTCGTAGCCAGCATAAGCTTTCTCCCCACGATTATTCATCTCATGAATTTGAGCAATGATGTAAGCAAATCTTGCCTTCTCCTTTCTCTTTTTTGCATCTTCAATTGCTTGTTCCAAATGAGGAATGGCATCGTTATACTTCTTTTGTCTTAAATAGAGATGTGATTTCACCACTGACAGATCAGCACGAATATCTTTATGTGTTTTACCACTTTCTTCCAGATCACGAATGAAGCGCATCGCGTCATCATAATTTTGTCTTTCGATTAAAGTCCTAGCCATCCAAAGTTTCGCATCTTGATAAGCAGGTCTATGTTTCAACACATAGGTTTCTGGTTTCTCATTCGGATCTTTAATTTTGGATTCCGTTTTTTTCTTGTCGGTCTTCGCTACTTTCTTTTCCTCTGTCTTTTTTGTAGGCGTTTCTGTTTTGGTTTCGACTGTAGTTGTTGGTTTTTTCGAAACTTTTTTGAGTCCACTTCCTGGCTTTCTTTTTTTCTTCTTCTTTTTCTTTTTGCTTTGTCCTTGAGAAAAACTTTTCTTCTTTTTCTTCTTTTTCTTTTTGCTTGAGGTAGTTTTAGAACCGCTATCCTTTGGAGTAACTTTTTTCAGTGTAGAACCTTTTTTCTTTTTCTTGCTTTTTTTCCCTTTCTTTTTCTTTGCGTTTCGATCCACTTTTTCCTTCCCTTCTTCATCAAATTGAGTCAACATATACATCAATGATTCCTCAGCAGATTCATAATCACGTTTTACATATTGAGCCTGTCCTAAAAGTAAATAACAATCGTCTGTCCAATGACTTACTCTATGCAAGTTGACAACGACAGATACTTTTTTGATGGCTTCATCTAGATTAGAACTAACTGCCTCCGGATTAGGAGCGTCAACATATGGATAAACTGGCAAGACCTGGTTATAATTATCCTGGTGTTGTTCGTTCAAAGTTGCTATGCTTTCGTCCTTCAAAACATCGGCGTTGAAATATCCATTAAATTTGGAAGTTGTATTGTGATATAACTTTCCTAATTTAGATACATCGCTTCTTGATTTCTTCTTGGTGCCGCAGCTAAAGAAGAAGGTGATGGTCAAAAGGACGAAAAATATTCTGTTAAGCTGTTTCAAACTGAAAAGAATTTTAATTTTGTTACGAATATAAATTATTGAGAATTAGGCGGTTTTGACATAAAAAACTACAATATAGCTCTATCAAATATACTAAACAGCTATATAGTTTGTTTCAATTAAACATACATATATCTAAACCCCCAAATAATAAACTTGAAGTGTGCAAATTTATTTCAATTTTAACTAAAAATTGAACAATGTCTGATCAAAATAAAAAGGGAAAAAAGTGGTTTAATCGACTAAAAGATAACTATCGATTGGTCATTATGAATAACGATACTTTTGAAGAAGTAGGTTCCTACAAATTATCATTGCTAAATGTGTACATTTTACTTAGTTCTGCCGCTATTCTTTTTGCCTTTATGATTTTGTTATTTATAGTTTTTACGCCGGCGAAAAGACTGATTCCTGGTTATGGAGACACCACTTCTCATGCTGAATTGATGCGTTTGAATGAAAAAATAGAAGTCTTACAAAATGAAGCGGCAATTCAGAAAACTTATTCTGAAGGATTCAGAAAACGATTGGTTGCAGATGTAGAAACGGTTGAAGATGTTGAAGCAGGTAGCAATATTATTCCTGATTCTATTACAAATGTAGAACGTATTCATGAAGATGAAATTCTACGGAAAGAAATGGAACTTGAAGACTTATTGTTAGAAAGAGAATTGTTATCTAAAGCTGCCAATATTTCTACGAAGGAAGTTCCACTCGAACAATTATTTTTCATACCTCCCCTAACTGGATTGGTGAGTGCTGGTTTTGATGCTAATATCAGACATTATGGTATTGATATTTTAGCACCTAAAAATACACCTGTTAAATCAATTATGGATGGTTACGTCATCAATTCTGATTGGACATTGGAAACTGGAAATACGATTAGCGTACAACATCCCAATAATATCATCTCCAGTTATAAACATAATTCTGTGTTACTGAAAAAAATCGGTGATGCTGTAAAAGCTGGTGAAGCACTCGCAATCATCGGAAATACTGGTACGCTATCCAATGGACCTCACCTTCATTTCGAACTTTGGCATAAAGGGAAAGCAGTTGATCCTTCAGAATATATCATTTTTGAATAAAAAGCCTTATCTTTGTGTTTCGCCTACTTTTACTGAATTAACATGAATAAAAACGTGTTAAATTAAAACTAACCTATTGTATCAAATGTTTGATAGGGGTATAAAATGACGAATAACACATTAGAACATGGAAAATAACAAAGAATTAAACAAGGCGTTCAATGAGCAAGGCGAAGCAATCAGCCCAGTATTACCAGATGAAGTGAAAAATTTCTTAATCGATATTGATGGGACCATCTGCGATGATATTCCCAATGAAGAACCAGAACGAATGGGAACTTGTTTGCCTTATGTTGACGCATTAAAGATAGTCAACAAATGGTACGACGAAGGTCACATCATTACGTTTTTCACTTCTCGTACGGAAGAACATCGAACGGTTACTGAAGAATGGTTGAATAAACATAACTTCAAGTATCACGGAATCCTAATGAATAAACCACGTGGAGGAAATTATCATTGGATCGATAATCACATCGTAAAAGCAACAAGATTTAAAGGAAGATTTACAGATCTAGTTGTAAAAGAAAAGAAAATTGAAGTTTTTAAATAAAAAAGCGTTTAAAAAAATGGAGTGAGTTTTTCACTCCATTTTTTTGTGATTTTTTGTCAACAAATTGTTAGAATCCTACACCTTCCGCTCCACCACATCTTTCAAAGCAGGAACCAATGCTGGAAACTGAAATTGAAAGCCACTGCTAACAATCTTATCCGCACTCACTCGATTACTATTTAATACTACATCTGCCATTTCACCCATCGCTAATCTCAATGCAAAAGATGGAACCGGAACAATCAGTGCCGATTTCTCTAAAGCTTTTCCAATAGCATTTGCAAATGTTTTATTTGTCACTGGATTGGGACTTACGGAATTATAGGTCCCATCTATCTTTTTATTTTCCAAACTATAAATAATCATATTTACTAGGTCATCGATATGAATCCACGAATAGTATTGCTGTCCATCTCCAAAATAGGAACCAACAAAGGCCGCATAACTTGGAAGCATTTTGGTCAGCGCACCACCTTGCGTCGACAAAACAATACCAATACGTAAGGTGACCAAACGATCGGATACATTTTTCATTAGACTACCAGCTTCCTCCCATTGCTCACAACAATACACCATGAAACCATCTCCATCAGAAGGAGTCGATTCAGTTAACATTTCATCTTTTCGATCTCCATAATAACCGATGGCACTTGCTGTAATGTAACTCTTGAGTTGAATGTTTCGTTTTGTTAATTCATTGTGGAACAACTCGGCACTTTTAATTCTACTATCCAGCAGTACTTTTTTATACTTTTCGGTCCATCGACCATCTGCAATTCCTGCCCCCGCTAAATTGATGACATGGTCTATCCCCTCAAAAGCTTCTGGATTAATGGTACCTTTATTTACATCCCATTGAAAATTTTGTACGCCTTCAATACTCCTTTCCTTTCGACTTAGCAGAGACAGCTGATATCCCTTCTCTAATAACTGATTGGTTAAATGCGTTCCAACGAGACCAGTGCCTCCTGCGATTAATATTTTAGACATAATGTTTTTCTTTATCCTATAATTTGCGACAAGTACTTTTAAAGATTATCTTTGAAAATAAACATTTGACCTTCAACAAAGTTTGCAAACCATGAATAAACTTCCTATTCTTTTCGTAATTATCTTACTATCATTCTTCTCCTGTAAAGTAGATCCAAAAGAAAACACATCGGAAGTAACAGATTCACGAGAAAATATAGTCCGACTCCACTTCCTGTCAGAACCTGATAAATTAAATCCAATCGTCTCAAGAAGTGGATACGCAACCAGAATACACAATCTGATTTTTCAAACTTTGATTGAAGCAGATCCACATACTTTGGAATTGCAACCGATGCTCGCCAATGCACTACCCGTAGAAGCCCCGATCACGGAAGGCAAATACAAAGGTGGATATTCATACAGCTACGAAATTCACGAGGAAGCAGTGTGGGACAATGGCACTCCAATTACAGGACATGATTATGCATTCACGATGAAGATGGTTTACAATCCACAAGTCAATGCAACGCCCTGGAGAGGTGTATTGAGCTTTATCAAAGATGTGGTCGTAGATGAAAACAATCCAAAAAAATTCACGGTACTGACGGATGAGTATTACATGGGTGCTAGTTATGCATCTGGTGGTTTCTATATTTTCCCACAATACAAATACGATCCGGATGGAATCATGAGCAGCTACAAGTTGTCCGACTTATCCGATCCGAAAAAATCGGAAGAATTGGCCAAATCCGACGAACAACTAAAAGTATTTGCAGACAATGTTCATTCAACAAAATATACACATGAAATCGAAAATATCGGTGGCAGTGGCCCATACAAATTGACGGAATGGAAATCAGGTGAATACATTAAAGTAGACAAAAAAGACAATTGGTGGGGAACAAAGTTAGCTTCCAAATACCCGATGTTACGTGCATACCCAACTCAATTTATCATAGAAGCTATTAAAGATCAAGCTACCGCATCTACTAAGTTGAAAGATGAAGGATTTGACGTTATGTCTGAGGTTGCGCCAGAATTATTTTTGGAATTGAAGGAAAATGAATTGGCCAAGAAGAACTACAATTTCTACACCCCAGAATCAATGACCAATTATTACTTTGCATTCAACAATCAAAACCCGAAACTGGAAGACAAAAGAGTACGCAAAGCATTGACTCATTTGTTGAATAGAGAGAAAGCGATTGAAACGGTCATGTCAGGATTAGGAAAACTTGTCAATAGTCCCATCCACCCAACTAAATCTTACTTCAACAAAAATTTGACAGCCTATTCTTTTGATATTGATGCGGCAAAAAAATTGTTGGCAGAAGCTGGTTGGAAAGATTCCAATAATGATGGAACTGTAGATAAGGTCATCAATGGAGAAAAGACAGAATTAAGTCTTGATATTTTTGTTACGACAAATCCTCTTGGAAAGGAAACAGCATTGATATGGAAAGCAGATGCAAAAAAAGCAGGTGTCAATCTTGAAGTAGTTACAAAAGATTTTAGAAAATTATTAGCCAACGAATTGCGTCGAAGAGAATATGATATTTGTGTCAACGGCTTTAATCAATCTGCATCGCTTGATGATCCATATCAACGTTGGCATTCTGATAGCAACAGACCAGATGGTTCTAATGTTGCAGCCTTTGAAAATGAAGAAGCTGATCGACTCATTGAAGTCATTCGTGAATCAAAAGATCCAGCTGTTCGAAAAGAAAAATTTCTCAGATTCCAGGAAATCATGAATGAAGAACAACCCGTTCTCTTTTTGTTTGCACCAACAGAACGCGTCATCATACACAAGAAATTTGACTCCAAAGCAACACTACGAAGACCTGGTTATTTTCCCAATCTATTTAAGTTGAAGTAATTCAATAAATCAGAGGAATCAATGCTGACTTACTTGTTTAAACGCATCCTCATCTTTATTCCAACTTTAATTGTCATATCGTTGGTAGCCTTTGCCATGCGTCTGGCATCCCCGGGTGATCCAATCAATATTCCGAATTCAGATAAACCTGTTTTTAGAAATGATGACTTATGGAAGAAACGAGCTTATGAAAAAAAAGCAGAGGAATTGAACCTAGACAAACCTGCTTTTTATTTCAACTTCACCTCCGCAGCCTATCCGGACACACTCTACAAAATACTACGAAAAGATGAACGGACCAATATCAAAAAACTAATTGGTCAATACGGAAATTGGAATGATATCCATAAATTTCAACAACAAATTGACGTATTAAAAGACAAACTATTTGACTTGCCAGATGAGATCAACCAAACCACAAAAAACAAAATCCGCAACACGCTTTCCAAAACCAAAATTAGCTATAAAGACAAACGCATTACTAGCTTTCTCAATGAAGTAAACAATAAAATCAATCAAGATTCTATACTCAATCAGTATCTTGGAGCAGATACTAAAGTGCTTTTGGCAGCTTATCAAGACGTCAAAAAACAAGCAACTCCTTCCGCACTTTGGGTTCCTGCATTTCGATGGTATGGATTCGACAATCAATATCATCATTGGTTTACTTCTTTTTTGAGTGGAGATTTTGGAACTTCATTTCAGGATGGCCGTGAAGTTACCTCCAAAATAAAAAGCGCTTTATCCTGGACTTTACTTTTAAATTTTATATCCATTCTATTAGCTTATTTGATTTCCATACCAATCGGTGTCATCGCTGCATCCAAAAGAGATTCAATTTTTGACAAAACATCTACGTTGATTACTTTTTTACTTTTTTCATTGCCTTCATTTTGGATTGCGACTATTTTGGTGGTCTTTTTTACAACTCCTGAATACGGAAATTGGACCAATATTTTTCCTTCGATCGGATTGGGTAAAAATTATGGCGTACAATCTGGTTGGGCCAATTTTTGGGATGTGGCTGCTCATTTGATATTACCCGTCTTTTGTTTGACCTACGCAGCATTGGCTTTTATTAGCCGACAAGTAAGAGGTGGCATGTTGGATGTTTTGCAGAAAGACTTTATTAGAACGGCAAAAGCAAAAGGGGTTGATGACAAAAAAGTGATTTGGAAACATGCATTTAGAAATTCTTTATTTCCGATCATTACTTTATTCGCAGCGGTCTTCCCAGCTACGCTCGCAGGGTCCGTTGTCATTGAAATCATCTTCAATATCCCAGGTATGGGCCGATTGGCTTTTGAGTCTATATTAGCTGAAGATTGGCCAATTGTATTTTCTGTATTGATGCTCGCCGCAATCCTCACAATTATTGGTAATTTGGTGGCTGATATGCTTTACGCTGTGGCAGATCCAAGAGTAACTTTTACAGCTGAAAATTAATTTACGAATAGCCAATGCAAACCGATTCAAAGAATGTAGCAGGGTCTTTACCTGATCAAGGTGATAGTTATTGGTATGCAATCAAAAAACAATTTCGCAATAGTCGAGCTTCTAAATGGTCGCTACGTGTACTCATTGTGCTAATATTTATCGCTTTATTTGCTGACTTTATCGCCAATGAAAAACCATTGTATTGCAAAATCGATGGGGTTACTTCTTTTCCAGTCTTGAAAGATTATTTAGTAAAAATGAATTTGGCTAAATGGCCTACTCCATTATTGAATATTGACTGGAGAAATGCTGATTATGATAGAGTAATTCTTGCACCCATTCCTTATTCGGCAACTACATTTGATTTAGAAAATGCGGGATACAAAAGTCCTTTTGATCAGCAACAAGTCAAGTCGAAAAGATATTGGCATTGGATGGGAACGGATAATTTAGGAAGAGATACTTTGGCGGGGATGATCGCAGGAACACGGACTGCGATGTTGGTAGGTGTGATCGCTATGTCCATCGCAACCATCATTGGTATGTTTTTGGGAACGATCGCTGGATACTTTGGAGATGATAAATTTAAAATTTCAAGGATAAAAATATTGTTGAATATTGTTGCATTCTTCTTCGCTATCTTCTTTGCATTCATTGCACGTCAATACATCCTTGTCGAAGGAAATACTTTTTTGGAATTGATGAAAAGCATGGTCATATTTATGATCGTATTTGTATTGTTTAATTTACTTGCTTATGTTTTAGAATTTATTCCATTCTTAAAAAAAGAAATCCCTGTTCCCGTTGACATACTGGTAATGCGATTAATCGAAGTGATGAATTCCATACCAGGATTGTTGTTTTTATTGGCATTGTTGGCCATCATCAAATATCCATCCATTTTATATGTCATGTTATTTATCGGACTACTGAGATGGACTGGAATTGCCAGATTCGTTAGAGCGGAATTATTGCGGATCAAAAATTTGAATTACATCGAAGCAACAGAAGCATTTGGATTTGATAGTTTCCGTATCATCGTCAAGCACGCGATACCGAATGCGATCACACCAGTATTGATAACCATTGCATTTGGAATTGCTTCCGCGATTTTGTTAGAAGCATTTTTATCTTTTCTTGGAATTGGAAGTGCACCCGAAGAAGTAACTTGGGGCAAAATGTTGAGTCAAGCAAGAACGAATTTCTCTGCATGGTGGTTGGCCATCTTTCCAGGCATTGCCATATTTGTAACCGTCACCGTCTTCAATCTGATTGGAGAAGGACTGACCAACGCATTGTCTCGATAAATGATCTCAAAGTGGACTAACAGATTAAATTAGTTTTTCTTTTTCGATCTCATATTTTTAGGAAAGAGATTGGATTTTCCTTTTTTCGTTGGAAATTGGCCCTTTTTATCGAGCTTTACATGAGCATTTTCAGTTGATGGACAACCTGTCTTTTTACTGCATGAACTCATTCCTACCGTAATAGTTAAAGAAAAAATGCAAATCGATAGTACTTGAATTATCTTTTTCATGAAATTATCTGTTATATTAGCTTCTACTAATAACGTGTATTTTATCGAGAATAGTTTCTCAAAGAGGACGAAATTAGTGCCAAACACATAGATACTCCTGCTTTTATTGTCTAATTATTACTAGAGATATTATGAACAAAGGAGATCTGATTACAATCGTTGCTGAAGAGGCAAATATTTCATACAGCGATGCTACAGATGTACTAAACACATTATTGAATGCTATTTCAGATAGCCTAAAAGAAGGAAAGAAAGTTTCCATTCATGGTTTTGGAGTATTCACCTTATTTCACCGAGAGTCACGTCCCGGCAGAAATCCAAAAACTGAAGAATTGATTGTCGTTCCCGAAAAAAATCTGGTGAAATTTAAGCCAGGTACTGAATTACTCAATAATGTAAATTCTGAAATCTAACAACTTTATTTGTCGGTCATCCATACTTTTTCAACCTGAAAAATTGGTTTTTTAGATGCTACTTAGTGTCTAAATTAATTTACCTTTGCGCATGGTAATTTTCATCCTAGCGCAAAAGTAATGATGGCTAAAAATTCCTTGCTAAAAAAATTTTACATTCTTAAAATTCATCCACCTTTTAATGGAATTAGAAATCATTGGGCGCCACTATTAGCACAACATTCCCAAGACTTTTTAGAAGACTATCAAGTAAAAATTGACCGATTTTTTAACCTATTTATGCTTGGCACAAAACATGCACTACAAGCAATTAACACCGTTGAAAAAAGAATAAATTAAAATGAAGTTTGGCACAAAAGTAATCCACGCTGGTATCGAACCTGATCCAAGTTCAGGTGCAATCATGACACCAATTTTTCAAACCTCGACTTACGTGCAAGATGCACCCGGTAAGCACAAAGGTTATGAATATGCCCGTACTCAAAATCCAACAAGAGGTACACTTGAGAAGAATCTAGCTGCACTTGAAAATGGAATTGATGCGATTTGTTTTAGTAGTGGGTTGGCAGCAATGGATGCGATCTTGAAAACTTTAAATCCTGGTGACGAAATTATTTCTACCAATGATTTGTATGGTGGCTCTTATCGATTGATGACAAAAATCTATGAGAAGTTTGGAATCAAATCTGTCTTTGTAGATATGACCAATCCTGCCAATGTCAAAAAAGCAATCACGAAAAATACAAAACTGATTTGGGTAGAAACTCCTACCAATCCGATGTTGTCGATTGTTGATATCAAAAAGGTTTGTAAAATTGCAAAAGAAGGAAAAGTGCAGGTTTGTGTTGACAATACTTTTGCATCTCCATTTCTACAACGCCCATTGGACTTAGGTGCGGATATGGTTTTGCATTCAGCAACCAAATATCTAGGTGGTCACTCTGATGTAATTCATGGTGCTGTCATCGTGAAGAATAAGAAAATGGCCGAAGCATTACGTTTCATTCAGAATGCAGCTGGAGCAGTGCCAGGACCACAAGACTGTTTCTTAATTTTAAGAGGAATTAAAACATTACATTTACGTGTTGAGCGCTCTTGCAAGAATGCCAAGAAGATTGCCAAATTCTTATTAACACATCCAAAAGTAGCCAACGTTTATTATCCTGGATTCAAAGATCATCCGAATCACAAAGTAGCTAAAGCTCAAATGGACGATTTCGGAGGGATGGTTTCTTTTGATTTGGTAAGAGATGATTTCAAAATCGCAACAAAAGTGATGAGCAATACCAAGTTGTTCTCATTAGCTGAGTCATTAGGTGGTGTTGAATCGTTGATTGGTCACCCAGCTAGTATGACGCATGCTTCCATTCCAAAGAAAGAGAGATTGAAAGTTGGATTGACGGATTCGTTGATTCGTTTGAGTGTCGGTGTGGAAGATGTGGAGGATTTGATTGATGATTTGGAAAATGCTTTGACGAAAATTTAGGATCGTTGGGACGCGGGAGAATTTAAAATTAAAAATATTAAAAATTAAAAATAGATCTTAGGACGTGGGGATCGTGAGGAAAGCTGTTTGGATTTTTGGCTATTTGGACACTTCTCGTTCGGAACGGGGATTTCAGTTCGGAACTAGAAGTGTCCAAAAGGCAATATCCAAAGGGCTAGACAGCCATAAAAAATACTCGTGAAATATAAAATGTGTACTGATTGTTAAAATTGGTACGCATTTTTTTTGTTTACTGCGAATTTGATTTTATCTTTCACAAATGACCAACACAAAAAATAAGCTCTTTATAGAAACAATTGGTAGATATAGCGTGCTTGTTTGGATTACAAGTTCATTGTTACGAATTTTGTTTCACTTCATTGGGCTAATCTATTTTGCAGCACAGATAATCTCAATAAATAAATATGAAATCTATGCTATTGCCATTAAAGAATGGGTACCAAAAACACTTCCACACCTACTTCTGAATTCTTTTATGGGATTTCCAATATTCTTTTTACTGTGTCTTTTCCTATATAAAATTTGCACAACGAATAAACTTTTAAAAATTATCCTCACCATCGTGGTTTTATCCTACAGCCACCAAATTTATTTCAGTATTGAACCGAACAAATTTGTAAGTATAGCTGAACAGTTCATTACTCAATTTATTATTTATTGCATTCCGCTTGTATTTTGTATTTGGATTTTTAAAATTCAGGATGATCTACGATTGTGAAAACCAATTGAAATTTTAGACCGGGAGGATCGTTAGGGCACGGGAGGATCGTGAGGAAGGCTGTTTGGATATTTGGCCATTTGGACACTTCTAGTATGAAAAGGAAATTTCAGTTCTAAATTAGAAGTGTCTAAAAGACTAAATATCCAAACAGCTAATTGTCAAAAAACACCCCATTTCACCTTAAAAACCGCATTTCCACAAAAAAATCAAAAAATATTTTCCCCATTTTATGGAATCCGCATTTCTCAATCGTCTTATATAGAAAACGATAAGAAATGAAAAATTACGATGACTTCATTCCAGTGAAACATTGGGCGGAAGATGACCAACCACGAGAAAAATTATTAAACAAAGGAAAAAGAGCGTTATCAGACGCTGAATTATTATCCATTCTTTTAGGCTTCGGAACCAAAGGCACTTCTGTTGTGGAAGTCGCTCAAAATCTCCTCCGAGCATTCGACAACAATTTGCATCAACTAGGAAAAGCATCCATCGATGATCTCCGCAAAGTACGTGGTGTAGGTAAAGTCAAAGCCATCAAAATCGCTGCTGCATTGGAATTGGGTCAACGAAGAAACCTATCTGATATCAAAAAGCGTCCACAAATTCGTACCAGTGAGGATGCGCACAAAATTATCTCCAATACCATCAAAGATTTACATTATGAGGAATTCTGGATTCTTCTGTTGAATCGCTCAAATGAGGTGATTGGCAAAAAGGAAATTTCAAAAGGCGGTGTTTCGGGTACCGTCGTTGATGCGAAGTTGGTTTTTAATGAGGCTTTGAAACAACTGGCTTCTTCGATTATTCTTTGTCACAATCATCCTTCGGGAAATTTGAAACCTTCTCAAGCAGATATTGATTTGACTCGGAAGATGAAGGCTGCAGGGAAGACTTTGGATATTTCTGTTTTGGATCATTTGATTGTCTCGGAGAAGGGGTTTTATAGTTTTGCGGATGAGGGGATGATGTAACATACAGCACACATTTTTTTAGCACAGAGTGCATTCGATTTTTTAACACATAGACCACAGTAGAGACATAGATTCACATAGTGGGACGTGAAAGACGTGTGAGAATGAGATTTTTAAAAATTAATAAAAAAACTAAAATGAATTTATCTAAAAAATATCTTGACGACTTAACTTATAAAATTATCGGTGCAGTAATTGAAGTTCATAGATTTGTTGGACCGGGATTATTAGAATTAGCATATCAACAGTGTTTAATCAAAGAGTTTAAACTTAGAGGACTTGATTTCAAAACTGAGCAAACGATTGATTTTCATTATAAAGGAAAAGAGATTAACACTAAATTACGATATGATTTTTTGATTGAAAATGCAGTCATTCTTGAATTGAAATCTGTAGAAAAAATGAATTCAATTTTTGAAGCACAACTTCTTACATATATGAAATTGTTGAAGAAGCCGAAAGGGATGCTAATAAATTTCAACGTAAAAAATATTTTCGATGCTGGACAAAAAACTTTTGTAAATGAGATTTATAGAAGCTTACCGAATGGTTAAAGATTACTATAACCTAGAGATATCATAGAAAACACATAGTATAAAAGTGAAAAAAGACATCGTCTTCTACTATGTGAATCTATGTTTCTCTATGATCTATGTGTTAAATCACGAAAGGGAGTCCATGTTTTTTATCTGCACCTATGGAAATAAATCTATGTGTTAAAAATAGTATCTTTGCAGCTAAAATAAAACAGCTTGAGCGACCAAGAAAAGAAAAGATTCGATTACAACCTACTAAAGAGAACCATCTCATTAGCCAAACCCTATCGCCACATCTTCTGGACCGCAATTATCCTGGCAATCATCCTGGCACCACTCGCCACCTTGCGCCCCTACTTCATTCAAGTGATGGTAGACGACTACATATTCAAGTATGATGTACCCGGAATGATGAAAATCGTGATGATATTGTTTGGACTATTGTTTATCGAAGTCATTTTGCGCTATATATTTATTTTCTCTTCGAATTGGTTGGGACAATCTGTGATTCGAGATTTACGGGTGAAGGTCTTCAATCATATCTCTGCACTTAAGTTGAGATACTTTGATACGACTCCGATTGGTACTTCGACAACCCGAACCATCAATGATATTGAAACCATCAACAGTATTTTCTCACAAGGTGTCATCACGATATTAGCAGATATTTTGACCATATTTTCGGTGCTGTTTATCATGATGTATACGAGTTGGAAATTGACATTGGTTTGTTTGACTACCCTCCCCTTGCTGATAATGGCGAGTTATGTTTTCAAAGAAAAAGTCAAAGCTGCTTATGAAATTGTACGGACACAAGTCTCTACCATGAATGCTTTTTTGCAGGAAAGAATTTCAGGAATGCGGATTGTGCAAATCTTCAATGCAGAAGAACAAGAGATGGAAAAGTTTAAAGATATTAACAAGACTTATACACAAGCGAATTTAGATTCCATTTTTTATTATGCGGTGTTCTTTCCGGTGGTTGAATTAATTTCTGCTGCTTCATTAGCACTCATGGTTTGGTGGGGTGCACGTGGTGTTATATCTGAAGATGTGACCATTGGTGCGTTGGTAGCGTTCCCAATATACTTGTCAATGATGTATCGACCGGTTAGAATTTTGGCGGATAAATTTAACACCTTACAAATGGGAATGGTCGCTGCCAATCGAGTGTTTGAAACTTTGGACAACGACGACATGATTGTAGATACTGGAACCATTAAAGCAGAAAATCTAGACGGGATTGTGGAATTTAAAGATGTCAACTTTGCATACAACAATGTGGACTATGTGTTGAAAGATATCAGTCTGAAATTGGACAAAGGAAAAACATTGGCCATTGTTGGAAGTACTGGATCAGGAAAATCAACCATCATTAATATTCTAAATCGGTTTTATGAAATCAATAGTGGTGCGATCGAAATAGATGGAGTGGATATCCGAAACTATCAATTGGATTCTTTGCGAAATAGAATTGCAGTGGTGCTTCAAGATGTATTTTTATTTTCTGGCTCCGTTCATGAGAATATCACTTTGATGAATGAAAGCATTTCCCGACAAGATGTTATTGAATCTGCTAAACTAATTGGGGCACATGAATTTATCGAAAAATTACCGGGAGGATATGATTATGAGGTGAGAGAACGTGGAGCTACCTTATCGATGGGACAACGACAATTGATTTCATTTGTGAGGGCATTGGTTTTTGATCCCGACATTTTGATCTTAGATGAGGCCACTTCTTCTGTTGATAGTGAAACGGAATCAGTCATACAATATGCCATTGAAAAATTGATTGCTAAACGTACTTCTATTATCATTGCGCACCGATTGTCTACGATTCGTCACGCAGAGAATATATTAGTATTGGATAAAGGAAATATTAAAGAATTAGGTTCTCATGATGAATTGGTAGAAATAGACGGTGGACATTATAAAGAACTCTACGAAATGCAAATTAAGCAATCAAAAGCATCGTGAAGTCATTTTTTTCCGCGAACTTTAGTGCAACTTTTTTCGTTTTATAAGTCATAATAAGGTAAAACCACTAAAATACATTTCAAAATGGCAAGACGTAATAATAGATCAGGCGGTGGAATCATTTCTATCGTAATGATGATCGCTGTTATAATTGGATTATATTATCTGATGCAAGGACTTTGGTGGATACTCGGTGTCATTGGTCCGATTCTCTTTATTGTCGCTTTCTTTTTAAACAGGTCTGTTGTCACCGGTTGGTTCAAATCTATTTTTAGTAATTTCAAAACCAATCCTTTAATGAGTGTCGGAAAAGCATTGTTGACTTTCTTTGCATTTCCTTTAGTCGGTGGCTATCTTTTTAGCAAAGCAGTTGTGAAAAATAAGGTAGCGGAAGTAAGTGGTCAAATGAAACAAAAACAACCTGAATATGCAGAATATGAGGAAGTCAGCGAGACAGAAGCAGTGGTAGTCGAGGACGATGACTTTTTGGATATTTCTGAAATAGAACAACAACTGGAAGATTTAACGGTAAAAGAAAAAAAGTCACCACCGACGAGTACTCCAAAAACGAAACAAGCAAATCCTGATCCTAACAAATACGACAATTTATTTGATTAACACCATTTAAGTTTATATTTACAGGATGCTGATTGCTTTTTCCTGGACTCCTTTCTTAATCATCTATTGCTGCATTGCGGTTTTCCTGACCGTTTTTTATTGCTACATCATCCGTAGATACATCAAAGAATGGGATGCTTTACCAAGCTGGGAAATTCCATCTCATTTTTCTCCCTCGACAACAATTAGTGTATTGATTCCCGCTCGTAATGAAGCTGAGAATATTGGTGCTTGTTTGCATTCTATTCAACAGCAAAATTATCCCAAAGACCTATTCGAGGTTATCGTGATTGATGATCATTCTGAAGATGATACGGCATCCATTATTCGTTCTTTTAAGTTTGCCAAATTAATTCAACTAGCCGATCATCTGGAATCAAAGGCAATTAATTCGTACAAAAAAAAGGCGATTGAAATTGCGATCCAACAATCTAGTGGCGACCTCATTGTATGTACGGATGCGGATTGTATTGCTCCAGAAAATTGGTTGTCTTATTTTGCTTCGCTTTATGAAAGCAAACAAGCTAAGTTCATTGCAGCACCCGTCAATTTTCATCAAGAGCAAAATTTAATTGAACGATTTCAATCGTTAGATTTTGTAGGCATGATGTGTGTTACGGGAGCTGGTATCCAAGGAAAATTTATGAACACTTGTAATGGCGCCAATCTCGCTTATGACAAAAAAGCATTTTACGAAGTCAATGGATTTGAGGGAATCAACAATATAGCATCTGGCGATGATATCTTACTGATGCATAAAATGTCAAGAGCGTTTCCTGATAGAATTGCCTTTCTCAAAAATCAAAACGCGACCATACTCACCAAAGCAAAACCAACTTTAAAATCATTTTTCAATCAACGTTTAAGATGGGCCACGAAAAATGCTGGATATAAAGAATGGGAAATTATTTTCATCTTAGCAATGGTACTCTTTCTTTGTATCAGTATTGTATTTAGTTTGTTATCTGTATCTTTCTTTGGTAGAATAATGTTGTTTACATTTGGTTTTCAACTATTCTTCAAGACACTAGCCGATTATTCTTTCCTCAGCAAAATGAGTATGTACTTTCATAAAGGTGAGTTGATGAAATCTTTTATTCCTGCTCAATTTTTACATATCCTTTATATTGTGGTGATTGGAGTTGCTGGGAATTTTGTGAAGCGATATGAGTGGAAGGGACGGGAGGTTGAATAACGGTTTTTGAAAAATATAAATTGAAAAATATAAATTATAAATGGATGAGGTAATTTAAAATATTTTTCTCTCCTCCTGAAGTCGGATCGAATTTATAATTTATAATATGATCGTTCTCACGCAAAAAAGCTATTGCTTTTTAGATTTGAAAATTGAAAGGTATAAATTATAAATGGATCTAGTTATGTGTGCTGACGCAGTGGGCATCTTACTTTTAATTAGGTAAACATCTCTCAGATGGGTTACAATAATAATAGTGATAGTGAAGGTGATGGTCTCGCGTCCTCCCGCAACAAGGTCTATTTTAAATTTTTAATTTTCCTTCACTCCATTTCAATCAACAATTGCCCCTTATCAACCGTATTCCCCTTATCAATATGAATGGAGCGAATAGTGGCTTTCCCGCTTGATTTGATGACATTTTCCATTTTCATAGCTTCCAAAATCAGGAGTCCATCTCCTTCTTCTACTTCATCTCCTACTTTTACTTTTACTTCTAGTACCAAGCCTGGCATCGGTGCTTTGACGTCTTTTTCTACTTGAGAGGTAACGGCACTTAATCCAAGTTTATTAATGAGTTGATCGTACTTATCTTTTATATCAACGTGGAAGTCTTTGCCATCAACATTTATAACAATGTATTTTCTTTCCAGGTCAAAAGATTTGATATTGAGATTGTAAGAGACTTGATCTTTGATGATATGATATTGATTGGGACCTACAGCTAATAAGTCCGTAGCAGATAAATCTTCTGCTGTCAGTTCAAATTCGTGATGGTCGTTGATGACCAATTTGTATTTTTCATTTTCACTCATATCTCTTAAGTATTCATTTTAGATAGCTTCATCATGAAAGATGTTTCAAAAATCGTATAAATTAGATATACTATAAAAAAAGGAATTAAAAATAACTTGGTGCTAGGTTGCATGAAATTATTATATCCCATTACCAATCCAATGGTCAGCATCATTTTTCCCATCATGAATCCAAAAATAATATTTGAAAACGCGTATTTACTCTCACTCATTGCTGCTCGATGTGCAAAGAAAAACATGATAATTGAAACGACCACAAAAAAAGAACAAGTTACCCATGACAAATCTGTAAAGTTACTTAATGCAGGAACCATCCCTAACAATACAATCATCACGATTGTTACTAAGGTAACCAACAGCAATTGTGTAAAAAAGGATTTATAAGTCATTTATACCATTTAACTACGAAGAATATCTTTCAATGTGATATACAATGCAGCAAAGATAGATAATAGTGCGAAGAGAATGGTTAGATAAGGCTTTTCCATTTGGAAATGTGCATCTAATTTTTGGCCAAGAAAAGTACCAACGAGAATAATAATCCCCATTTGAAAAGCCATACCAGAATACTTCATGTAATTGGTACTATTGGCTTTCTTTTTATTTGGCAATGGATTCTGTTCTTTTGGCAATTTTGTGGTTTTGAGTTGATTTTTTCAAGTTTGAGGGAGGAGCAGTAGCACTACCCATTTTGCTACCACCATTAAAAATAGCTCCTGATTGAACAATCCATTTATTATAAACGATATTACCTTTTACAACTGCTGTTGCAGTTAAAGTGAGTAGTTCTTTTACATTTATATTTCCTTCAAACTTTCCTTCTATCACTGCATTCATACAATTGATTTCTCCAGTTACTTTTCCTTGAGGCCCAATAATCACTTTACTTCCACAATCCAAATCTCCTACTAGATGACCATCAATACGGATATCATGTTCTGAGTTGATATTCCCTTCTATCGAAGTACTATTTACAATCGTATTTAAAGCTTTACTATTGGAGGAGGGAATGATGTGATTTTTTCTCTTTGAATCTGCTGATGTTTTTTTTGTTCCGAACATTTCAATTTCTCTTTAGGGCTTTAATTATTTTCAAAATTCAATAATGAAAGATAGTAATTTTAATGGGATTTTGAATAATGTATAATTAATTGTTTGAAAGTGAAGAGGATTGGCGTTTCTCCATTTTTTAACTCAATAATACAAATTGTATTCTAAAATCGCGCTGGCTTGTACTACAAAAGGGCTTGCAAATAATATGGAAGAAAAATTTTCAAAGGTCAAGGCGAAAAACACAGGCATACCTTTTGGTACGGCGAGCCTGCCTGACTGCGCCAAGCA
>CALFWW010000060.1 GCA_937928575.1 uncultured Saprospiraceae bacterium
CCACCAGATACCAACGCAGCTTTTCCCTCTTCTTTGAAAAAACCATAAAAGGTATCGTAAGTCAAAATACCACCAATTCCTTTGACACCTTGAGTTGTAAACATATTGTCATAAATCACAATCGCATCATCTTGCGTGTATTTATGTCCAAGGGTATTGGCATACAACAAACATGCTAAAGCAAAAATCAAAACGGACCAAATCAAGGTATTGGAGAAAATCCCCAAGTCCTGTTTAATCGCAACGGGAGTAGCCATTTTTTTCTTTTTCTTGGAAACTTCCTTTTTAGAAGATTTGGATTGTTTTGCCATGTTGATTTAAAATCGTACGAAGCAACAAATTAAGCCTTTTTATAATTTGAAACAAATTTCCGTTGACTATCCGTTATCCGTTTTCCGTACGCATTGCTTCGCTCGCTTTCCGTTGTCCGTTTTGACCTTGTTTCGTCTGCAAACGTAATAGTAATGCCGGTCAAAACGGACAACGGAAAAGGCGGCTTCAGCTCACTGACGGAAAACGGATAACGGACTTACTCCAACTCATGATCTTTACGATGTGCTTTATATCGACCTTTGCCAAACTTGGTCCCATTAAAGACTTCATCTTTCTTTCTGGCTTCTCGTTCTTTTAGTGGAAGGGCAAGGAAATCTTTGCATTTGGTAGAGCAAGTGCCGGTCATTTTTTCTGCACAAGTTTCACATTGGATAAAGAGAATATGGCAAGGATCATTTGCACAATTGGTATGCCGATCACTTGGGTTGCCACATTGATGACAAACAGAGATTGGTGCTTCTGTAATTTTTTCACCAAGTCGTTCATCGAAAACGAAATTTTTTCCAATGAATTTATTTTCCAATCCTTGCTTTCTGACTTGACGGACATACTCGATGATTCCGCCATTCAATTGGAATACATTTTCAAAACCTTGATGTTTTAAATAGGCACTTGCTTTTTCACAACGGATACCTCCAGTACAATACATCACAATATTTTTCTCTTTTTGTTTTTCCAACAAATCATTGATAATAGGTAATGATTCCTTGAAAGTTTCAACATCTGGAGTGATGGCATTTTTAAAATGACCGACTTCACTTTCATAATGATTGCGCATGTCCACAACTATAGTGTTAGGGTCATTGGTGAGTTCATTGAAAGAAGAAGCATCCAAGTGAATTCCTTTGTTCGCAGGATCAAAACTATCATCATCCAGACCATCCGCAACAATTTGTTGTCGGACTTTAATCACCAATTTGAAAAAAGATTTTCCATCATCTTCAATAGCGATATTTAATCGAACGCCATCCAAAAAAGGAATGCTGTATAATTGAGATTTGAATTTTTCAAAATTTTCTTCAGGTACTGACAACTGTGCATTGAGTCCTTCAGTAGCAACATAGATTCGGCCCTTTACATCTAATTCATCAAAGAGCAAATACAAGTCATCTCGAAACGCTTTTGGATCTTCAATAGTAACATACTTATAGAAGGAAAGAGTGGTGCGTTTCACATCACTTTCCAGCATTGCTTTTTTGAGTTCGTCTTTGTTGACTCGATTATGTAGCCTTTTTTTTCTTTTTGACATGTTTTGAATATCAGAAGTTAATAGGCTACAAAGTTAGTGAATGATGATGATTTTTATTTTATATGTTTTCTAATAGATTTTAGTTTTTCTTCCTTAATGAATGTCCAGTATGAGATTGATGAACCATCCATACGAAAGAACATATCGGACGAATATCTTAATCCATATTTGGCAATTCTGCTGTTGTTGTCAACTAATAATTTAACATTGCCACCAAGTGTTTGTAGCTTTTTGACTAAATCCTTTCTGTCAGAAGTAAGAATAATTATTGTTTCTTTATCTAGATCATTAAAGTTATCTAGGACAAAATTGACTACAGCGTCGGTACATGCTCCACAGAAACCACTTTGTAGGATGATGATGTTCTTTGAATTATTAAGCTCAACTTGGTGAACGTTGGTAAGATAATTTATTAACTCCTTTTGTCTTTCAAATTTTTGGGCGCAACTAGATAATAAAAGAATAAATATTAATGATGAATATGATAGGAGCTTCATTCTTTTAAAGTTAATATGTTAAATTTTAATGCTTCATTTCCTTTTCCAACTATAAATAAAAACAACCCTTCTTTCGCGACAAAACTCCTGTAAGGATTGTATTTATGTTGTCCAAAGTTGATTTCTTTAAGCAGATTAAATTCCGTATCAAAAATCATTAAAACTAATTCTTTGTCTCCCCAGCTATTATAGGTTCCGTCACTATTTTTCAGAGGTATCTCTTTACTAAAAAATCTATAATAATAACCACGAAATTTATCAAAAATTACTTTGTTGTAGTAAGGATTAGTTGTCAAATGTTCAAACTTGAGATCTGTACTGTATTTGTTTTTTTTCAACAAAGGTTGTACAGACGAATTTTGGTATTGACTTTTCCCGCCAAATATATTAATGCTGCTATCATTTTTATTAAAGACATAAATGTTAGAATCCATGGAAAAACTGTATATACTTGTTCTTTCCTTTATAGATCTATGAACATGATTATTAAAGCCATAATAATTATTTAGGTATAATTTAGAATAGAATATGGGGAAATTTGATACACTTAGATCATTCAGATTAATAGCAGATTCTACTGGGTTTTCATAAAACTTTTTAGAATGTTGATAACATTTTATGCACTTAGTTTCTATTTGAATACTTGTATCAATAGGGTCATAGTATATTGGAGCATGATCGTAGTTTCGATAATGCAACTTACTTTTACCTGTAGGATCATTTATACTAATTGATGATAATACTTTTGATGTATCCATCAAAGTAATTAAATACTCTTGTGCAATAAATATTGAATCAAAATCGTGAAAATAAACGCTGTTAATTTCGTCAAAATTTTCGCTGCCCGCAATATAATTTAAACGAGGTTGTTCATAAATTTTAGTATTTGAAGAGAGGTTATATATCTGGAATCGATCTTTAACTAGATTATGAATGAAAATAAAATCTTCGTCATTTTTATGAAGTATACTATACCATTTGAATTTGAATGTATCATTTATCCCTGCATCAAGCTGGAATGGTTTGATTGTGTATTCTAATTTTTCAGGACTTGAAATAGTTGGAACTTCATTGTACAAATTTAATTGCTGCCTACACCCTGATATGACAAGGATGTAGGCAATAATTAGCATAATTTTAATCGAGATTATTTGACATACTCTGAGAATCATAAATTCTGATTATAACAAATTGCCTAAAAAATCTTATTGAACAGGTGAACAGCCTTTCTTTTTCCTACAAGAACCCATCCCAAGATTACATTCTTTGCCAGAAACATTTTCACCATTTACTTCAACGCTACATGCTGCTTCATAATAGCGAGGTCTAAATGATTCATCTTCATCTTTAGCACATGAAAAAATACACATGCTAATAAAAAGAAATAATACTAAAACTGTTAAATTTTTCATATTTTAAATTTTTGAATTGAATAATAGATTAAAATCTTGAGAAAATTCTTCGTCAACTAATTTGTAAGATTAGTGTTGCACTATATATATATATATTAAAAACATCAAATTTTCAAAACTTTTTTCACCAAAACCCAATCATATCCAAATGGATATTTATACTCGAAAATCAAGATGGAAAATATATCTGGCAATCGCTGGAATTATCATCATTATCATATCCATTGTTTACACTAATTTTTTGGCTTCCAAAATTGCGGATGAAGAGCGCAAAAAAGTGGTTCAATTACAAGGCGCATTGGAGCAAATTTCTTTGGGCAGTGTAAATGAGGCAGTATGTGATGTTACTTTCCAGACCGATTTTATTCGAACCAATTCAACCATCCCCATCATACTTGTTGGTGAAACCGGAGTCGTTGAATCAGGAAGAAATTTTGGAGAGGAGGAAGATAATGATATCGAATATCTGAAAAATGAATTGGAAAAAATAAAATCATCAGGACAAGAACCACTTATAATTTCCAGTCCCAATTCAAAACAGTATTTATATTTCAAACATTCATGGTTGTTAAGGATGTTGACATTTTATCCTTTCATTCAATTTTTATTGATCTCCGCTTTCATCGCATTTGGATATCTTGCATTTAGTAATGCACGACGGTCAGAACAAAATCGAGTTTGGGTAGGAATGGCAAAAGAAACAGCGCATCAATTGGGAACACCGATTAGTGCAATTGTAGGTTGGATCGAACATTTGAAATTAACCAATGAACAAAATCCAGAAACGACGGAAATTGTTGGTGAGTTAAGAAATGATGTCAAGCGACTAGAATTAATTGCAGATCGTTTTTCCAAGATCGGTTCGGAACCAACTTTGGATAAAACCGATATTCTTGAAAAATTATCAGAAGTCAAAACCTACATGAGTCGTCGTGCTCCGAGAAAAATAAATTTCAAATTCGATCAAGAAAATGCAAACGATCCAATTTTCGTAAATATCAATCCACCACTCTTTGATTGGGTTGCTGAAAATATTGTCCGGAATGCCATAGACTCAATGGAGAAAGGAGAAGGTGAAATAACCTTTGATGTAGAAGAAGACAAGGACTTTGTAACCATTAATTTATCAGACACTGGAAAAGGAATCCCTTCCTCAAAACATAAAACTGTTTTCCAACCGGGCTACACGACCAAAAAGAGAGGTTGGGGGCTTGGCTTATCTCTAGCAAAACGCATTATAGAAACTTACCATTCTGGCAAGATATTTGTCTCTAAATCCGCTATAAATGAGGGAACTACGTTCACAATCAAGCTCCCGAAAAATTAAAGCGTGAAGTACTACACATCAAGTATTTACACATCATTAAAAATTTGTATATTTCTAATGATGTTCTCTATATTCAGCATATTGTCTTATGCTGAACCTATTTCGCATGAAGATTTTGTAAGCGAAATGACAGTTACAGTTATTGATGGAATTACCAATGAGCCATTAATGTTTGTGAATGTCTATACCGAAGATCAAAAATTTGCGACTACTACAGAGTTGGATGGAACTGCTAAATTAAAAGACCTAAGCTATAGAGAAGTTGTCGTTTTTTCTTACGTAGGATATTCTACATTAAAATTACCTGTCTATCAAATTAGAAAATTAAATCTTGTCGTCAAGATGTATCCTGATGAGAATCTTTTAGGAGAAGTAGTGGTTATCGGAAAATCGGACGCATTGGAAGATGAGGTACCTCATGAAATTGACAAAGTAACAGCCAAAGATATTGCGGTCACGAATTCGCAGACTGCAGCAGATGCACTACGAGATAATGCTAATGTTTTTGTGCAAAAAAGTCAAGGAGGTGGTGGAAGCCCTGTAATAAGAGGATTTGAGGCCAACCGTGTATTACTTGTTGTGGATGGTGTGAGAATGAATAACGCTATTTATCGAAATGGTCATTTACAAAATGCAATTACAGTCGACAACTCTGTGATTGAACGAATGGAGGTGATTTACGGTCCTGGATCTTTAATGTATGGTAGCGACGCATTAGGTGGAGTGGTTCATTTCAGAACGAGAGATCCAAAAATAAACTACAGTCAAGAAACAGAAGAAAAATTGACGACCGGTGCCTTTGTTAGATACGCAACTGCGAATACAGAAAAGACCATCCATCTAGATATTGATTATGGTGGAAGAAAGTGGGGGAGTCTAACCAGTATTTCTTATTCCAATTTTGGAGATATAAGAGCAGGTTCCAAAAGAGATACTTTATATCCTGATTTTGGACGGAGAAATTTCTATGCCGTGAGAGAAGATGAAAAGGATTTAATTTATAAGAATAATAATCCTGATTTGCAAATTGGAACAGGATATTCCCAAACAGATTTTCTACAAAAATTAAAATTCCAACCACACGATAGTTTATACTTTATCTTAAACCTGCAGGCTTCTACATCAAGTAATATTGATCGATATGATCAGTTGACGACATTCGTTAATGATGAGAATAATTTGAAATGGATCGAATGGTATTATGGTCCACAAAACAGATTAATGGCCTCCTTTAAAACAAGAATGCTAGGAAAAACGGCTTTGTATGACAAGGGAACGATTATCGCTGCAGTACAAAATATTAAAGAAGATCGCTTTAGACGAAAATATTCGAAAGCAAGAAGAGAGTTCAATAAAGAAAGAGTCTCTGTCTATTCTATCACAATGGATTTAGATAAGGCGCTTGGTAAAAGTGGACAAAACAATTTCTTTTATGGTTTAGAGGCAAACTACAATACTGTTGATTCAAGAGCGGGTCGAATACACCTAAAAGACGAAACCGTCAGTTATGATATCAACACCAGATATCCAAGCGGTGGTAGTACCCTTCACAACTATGCAGGTTATGCGAATTATCGATGGAGAACTCGTGATTCCACATTGAATTTTAATGGTGGTGTGCGTTATACTACGATTGGTCTAAGCTCTACTTTTGGTGCCGATGATCCGATTGCTTGGCCACAAGAATATTTAGATGGGATTAGAAATTCAAACAGTGCATTTACATGGGGTGCTGGGCTGACTTTTAATGGAAAGAAAAATTTTCAGATGAGAGCACTCATGTCCACCGCTTTTAGATCGCCTAATATCGATGATTTTGGAAAAATCAGAGAGAAAAACGGTTTTATTTCCATTCCGAACCCAGACTTGAAACCTGAGCATGCAACTAATTATGAAATTACAATTGGAAAACAATTTGGAAAGTTAAGATCGAGCAGCGGAAATAAAAAAACTGGAAAAGTATTCAAGATAAGTGCTACTGGGTTTATGACGGAATTGAAAGATGCCATCGTACGTTCAAATGGAGCATTACCAAATGGAGATTCATTGTTATTTAATTTAATCGTACAAGACAACGTAAATGCTGACAATGGAACCGTGAAAGGACTTTCTTTTAATTTAATGATGAAATTAAACGAAACCTGGGAATTGGGTTCCAGCTATAATATAACAAAAGGCGAAAGAGAAATCAGTTTTGGAGATACCACTTATGTAGCTCCATTAGATCACATACCTCCTACGTATGGTCAAACTTATTTGACTTTTAATAAAGGTCCTGTCCTAATAAAAGGGGTCATCCGATATAATGGATATAAACCACTTTCGGCATATGGTCAAACTGCAAATGGAAGTATTACTGGAACATCGGATAATGTAGAGTACGCAACTCCTGAAGGTACTTTGGCTTGGACCACCTTTAATATTTATACCTCTTTTAAAATTAACGACCGTATCAATTTTGATCTGGCTGCTGAAAATTTAACTGATTTGCATTACCGTCCTTTTGCATCAGGAATCAGTGCACCCGGACGCAATTTTATTGTAGCACTGCGTGGTAAATTCTAAATTTGGGATTACAATCATTTTAACGTGATTTATGAGTAATTCTACTAGCTACCACACTATTATTATATTTAGAAAAACCGTATATTTGTATTGATATTCTACCATTTTAACCATAGACTTATACTTTAAAACCATCTATTCTTTTAAATTCCTTACCCCGTAATAAGTCTAACCAATAAATTTAATTATGAAAGAGACCGGACACAAAAATCCGTCTGCCGACCTATTTAAATTGAATATTATGAATCCGGAAAATATTTTCTGGAACTTAACTCCTGAAGAATTAATGGAGCATTCTATTCAAAAAAATCTAGGTGTAATTTCTGACTCTGGTGCATTAGTTATCAAGACTGGTGAATTTACTGGACGTTCTCCCAAAGATCGATTTATCGTTAAAGATGAAGTGACAAAAGACACTGTAGATTGGGGCGATATCAACCTGCCTTTTGAACCAAGCAATTTCGCAAAACTAGAATCTAAAATCGAAAAATATTTTGATGGAAAAGATATCTACGTACGCGATGTAAAAGCTTGTGCTAATCCAAGACACGCTTTGAAAATCCGTTTGGTTTCGGAATATCCGTGGAGTAGTCAGTTTGCACACAACATGTTTTTGCGATTAACAAAAGAAGAGATTTCTACTTTCGATCCTGAATGGATAATCATGTGTGCACCCGGTTGTATGGCTGATCCGGCTGAACACGGAACCAGACAACATAATTTTGCCATCATCAATTTCTCGAAAAAGAAAATCATCATTGGTGGAACTGGTTACACTGGTGAAATCAAAAAAGGAATTTTCTCAGTACTGAATTATTACTTACCGCAAGAAAAAGGAATCTTGTCCATGCACTGCTCTTCAAATGTTGGAGTCAATGGAGATACTTCTGTTTTCTTTGGTTTGTCAGGTACTGGAAAGACTACTTTGTCAACGGATCCTGATCGTAAATTGATTGGTGATGATGAACACGGATGGTCCAATAGCGGTGTCTTCAATTTTGAAGGTGGATGCTACGCGAAAACCATCGATTTATCAGCAGAAAAAGAACCTGAGATTTTTAATGCAATCAGACATGGTGCTATTTTGGAAAATATACAATTCCATGAAGGGACCAGAACTCCGAATTATGAGGATACTAAAATTACTCAAAACACAAGAGTTTCATACCCGATTCATCATATTGATAACATCATGGTTCCGTCAAGAGGGCCGCATCCGAATAATATCTTTTTCCTGACTGCTGATGCATTAGGGGTGTTGCCTCCGATTGCGAAATTGGATAAAGGACAAATCATGTATCACTTCATTTCTGGCTATACTGCAAAAGTTGCGGGTACAGAAGCAGGTGTGGTTGATCCGACGTTGACATTCTCTGCTTGTTTTGGTGCACCATTTTTACCATTGCATCCGACACAATATGCAGAGATGCTGGCAAAGAAAATTGAACAATATAATGTAGATGTTTGGTTGATCAATACAGGTTGGTCAGGTGGTAGTTTCGGAGTTGGAAAACGTATGAAACTCGGATATACGCGAGCGATGATTTCAGCAGCGATGGAAGGGAAGTTGGATAAAGTAGGATATGTCAAACACAAAGTATTTGGTTTGATGATGCCAACGTCTTGTCCGGATGTTCCTGCAGAATTGTTGTATCCAAAACATACTTGGGCTGACAAAGATGCTTACGACAGAAAGGCGAATGAACTAGCTACCGCCTTCAATAATAATTTCGAAAAGTACGCTGACAAAGCAAGCGAAGAAATGCTTGCAGCTGCTCCAGTCCTGAGAAAGCTTGTTTAAAATTCGCTTTTTTAGCAATAAGAATAATAAAAAGGGATTTGTTCGTGAGAACAGGTCCCTTTTTTTGATTAATTGAGCAGATGAAGTTAAATTCGGAAAACAAAACCTCCACTATGCGTGCAATCATCGTAGACGATGAAGTAAAAAACAGAAGAACACTTCAAATGATGTGCGACGAATACTGTGATGATATTTCAATCATTGGTGAAGCCGCTTCTGTAGATGAGGCAAAAGAAGTCATTGATGAACTGAAACCAGATTTGGTTTTCCTCGATATTCAAATGCCGATGAAAAACGGCTTCTTCTTGTTAGAATACTATGGAACTAATCAACTTCCTTTCGATGTTATCTTTACGACTGCCCATGATCAATATGCAGTCAAAGCATTTAAGTTTTCTGCCAGCGATTATTTAATGAAGCCAATTGATATTGACGATCTAATTGCCTCGGTAGAAAAAGTAAAAACTAAAAAAGAAAAACAACAATCAAAAAATAAGGAGACTATTTTGTGGTCTAATATATTTGCAACAGAGATCCAAAAAATTGCTTTACCAACTTCTGAAGGATTTCTCTTTGTTCCATTTTCATCGATTATCTATTGTAAGGCAGAAGGGAATTATACCCAATTTATTACGGTCGATAAAGGCAATATTTTGATCACAAAAACGCTTAAGCATTACGAGACCGTTTTAGAAGAACAAGATTTTTTTAGAGTACATAAATCGTACTTAGTAAATTTGCAACATGTCAGAAAATTTATAAGAGGAAAGAAAGGAATGGTAGAGATGTCTGACAACACCACTTTTGAAGTATCCCCAATGAAAAAAGAAATGCTGCTACAACAATTAGCATTGCTATAATACTGCTTTTTAAATCAACCAATAGTTATCCCTTTTATGAGACGATCCATTTTATTTTTCGCTCTGATTTTTATTTATACTTTTTCTTCCGCTCAGGAAATTCAATGGGCGAGTGAAGTGATTTCTTATTCCAGTCAAAAAGGAAATGAGGAATATGCTGCTAAACAAATTGTCGGTGTACCCAACGCAATGACGGAAGGTACCGTCGCACATTGGGCATGGGCACCCAAAAAAGATGAAGTCAATACCTTGGAATTTATTCGTGTCAAATTTTTGGAACAAATTCAAGTGTCGCAAGTCATTATCGCTGAGAGTAAAAATCCTGGTGCGATTTCAAAAATAGTTTTATACGATACTGATAACAAAAAACACACTGTTTACGAAAACGAGAACCCTGAACCATACAAGGACGAACCACGTCGATTGTTCACCGTAGATTTTGACAAAACAGACTATAAAGTAAAATTACTGCGGCTGGAATTGAAAACGGGTCGCGTCATGGGTTCCAATCAAATTGATGCCATCGGTGTTTCAGGAAGTAGCAAGCCAGTTTCAATTGAAGTAGATGAAATCGAATACGAAGAAGAAGTAGCAGAAAAAGAAAATCTAGGCAAAAAAGTAAACTCCAGATATGCGGAAAGATTACCAGTTATTTCACCAGATGGTAAGACCTTGTACATGGCTAGAAAATATCACCCACTAAATGAAGGGGAAGATAAAAACGATGACATTTGGGTTTCAAAATTAGAAGCAGATGGCACTTGGGGATTTGCAAAACCAATCCACAATCCATTGAATACGGAAAATCATGACTTTGTGGTGAGTGTCAACCCAACGGGAGATGTTTTGTATTTAGGTACCGATTATCGGAAGTCTGTCAAGGATGGTGTATCGACCTCTAAAAACAAAAGAGGTGCATGGACGGATCCAAAGCCTTTAAAAATTGAAGACCATAAAAATGAAAGTTTATGGGCTAGCTATCATGTGAATACGGATGAAAACATATTGTTGATGGCAGTGGAAAGAGAAGACGGAATGGGTAAAAGAGACTTATACGTTTCCTTCAAAGGAAGTAACAACCAATGGAGTCAACCAAAAAATTTAGGTAAAACCATCAACACCGTCAATGAAGAGAGTAGTGTGTTTTTAGCAGCCGATGGCAAGACGATCTACTTCAGTAGTGCGGGTCATTTGGGTTATGGTGGATTGGATATGTTCATGAGTCGAAGATTGGATGAGTCGTGGACCAAATGGAGTAAGCCAAAAAATCTAGGAAAGAAGATCAATACTTTGGGTAATGATTATAGTTACTCGATTCCGGCTTCTGGAAACTATGCGTATTTCGCTTCTGATGACGAGCATGGGATGTCTGATATTTTTAGAATTCGTTTGCCAAAAGAAGTTCAACCAGATCCAGTTGTATTGTTAAGTGGTCGGATGATCGATGCAGAAACCAATCGTCCCATCAAAGCAAAATTGAAAACGCGAAACATCAAAAACAAAAAGAATAAAAGAGCAACCGATTCTAGTACGGAAGGGGATTATACGATCGTCGTTCCCTATGGTGAGGATGTGGCGTTGACGGCCGAAGTGGATGGATATTTTGCGCCTTCTGAAAATTTAGAATTATCAGGAAAACGTCTAAAGGAATTAGATTCTGACAAAGGTGTCAAGAGAACCAATGATGATCCTGCATTAGATGACATGCAAGAAAAATTGGATCGTCTAAATAGTGATTTAAAAGATTTACGGGTCCAGAAAAATAAGAAGCAAAAACCAGTTAAAACAACTCCTTCTAAAAAGCGAAATGCAGAATTGGAAGCACTAAGAGCAAAATATAACAAAGCAACTGGAAATCAAGAATCTGTTCCTGAAGAATATCCAAACGACGATGATTTGGAAGTAAAAACAAAAGACAAGGAATTAGAAGAGCTGAAAAGAAAATACAGAGAACGATATAATAAGGACAAAAAACCAAGAGTCGATTCCCCTAAACCGCGAGTTGATAAAAAAGAAAAAGAGGAAATTGAAGTTGCTGAAAATGGAGACATCAATTTAAATGAATTAGAAACTAAAGTTCGGAAAGATCTTGAAAATGAATTGTCTGCAGCCATTAAATATGAAATTCAAGACGATGTGATAGATGACGTAGTTAAATTGTTGGAAAAAGAGTTGGTGGATGAAGTTGAAATACTTGGTGATGATAAAGTAAAAGATATCATTGAAGACTATAGAACAGATTTGGCAAAAGAACTGAGAAAAGAAAAGCGAGATGCAGAGAAAAGAACCACTTCTGATAATGAAGTGTTGAATACCATCGAAGAAGAGTATCGAGAAGCGTTGAAGCCAGAAATTCGTGAACAATTGAAAACAAGCATTCCAGCAGCTTTGAAAAAAGAAGTCGGCTACGAATTAGAGTATCGATACAAACGAGCATCCGAACGTCAACTCAAGGAAGCACTCGAAGAAAAACAACAGGAAGCAGAAGTAGTAGAAGAGATTCCAGAACCAGAACAAGAAGAGGAACCACCATTGGTTAAAGAATACAAGGAAGTCAAAAAAGACATCTTGTTAGTACCCATCAAAGTTGGACAAGTGATTCCACTCAACAATATTTTCTTTGATGCCAATAAGACCACTTTGAAACCAATCTCTGATGTTGAATTGGAACGTGTCACCAAATTCTTGAGCGATAATAAAAATGTAATCGTAGAAGTAGGTGGACATACCAATGGTTGGTGCAGCAGCGAATTCGCCGATGAATTATCCACAGAAAGAGCCAAAGTCGTATGCTCCTATTTCATTGAAAAAGGCATTTCTGTTGACCAAGTGTTATATAGAGGCTATGGAAAAACAGAACCTATCGCAGATAATGATACCTTAGCAGGTAGAAAGAAAAATCAACGTGTTGAACTAATAATAATGGAGGTAAAGTAATATGCAAATGATCACGGAGCGGCAGATTGATGACATCATCGATCATTTAGAAAGACAAGATGACAAAGAAATAATTGAAGAAATTTCGCAATCGCAACCAGCCTTGTTGTCTTATGTCTTATCAGAAGGTTTTGAAATGCTAACAAAAGACGAGCATAAAATTATGATCTTTCTTTTCCTAGTCATTTATTCTGCTTTTGGTAGTGAGTTGGAAACCATTGATCCATCTGACATAGAAGTGACAGAAGATAAAAATTGGGAAATTTTCAATGAGACTTCTGGCACCGAATTTCAAGATAAGATCACCCCATTTTTCAAAGATTATAATCAAGAAGATTTATTGGCTTTTGTAGAAGATACTTTGGTGGATGATGAAGATAATCCAGTTACACCAGAAGGTCGAGCGGTTATTTTTATTGGGATGAAGACGGTTGTTGATTGTTTGGTCAGCTAGATTTTTAATGGGATTTAGTGCTTGGCAAAACCTGTTAGATTTAGCATTGCTGCTTTTGAGCCTGCGCGCAAATCTAACAGGTTTGAGCTTGGTATAATATTTCATGAAGTTAACAAATACGCTGACACGAATACACGTCAATATGATAAATTATAAATTCAATCCGACGTTAGGAGGAGCGAAGAATATTTTTAATTGTTCTAAAGGGAGGAGCGAAGAATATTTTTAATTGTTTTTAAGAAACCGCCACCCCAACTTCTCGGACCAAAAAAAATCCATCATCCCCTTGCTGCTGATACAACGGCATCAAAATAACACCATCTGATTCTGCACGAATTTCACCGTGCTTATCACTAGCAAGCAATTCCCCTTTTTTTACAGATTGGAAATTCTTGTAACCGGCTTTCATTTGAAAATTATCACCTGGTTGGATATCATGAATCATGACCAACTCCGTAATTTTTGGAAGTGATTTAGAATACTCAATCAAAATAGAGTCGTGGCGATTTTCGACATGTTCTTTTTGGACACAGCCAATCGTCCGCATGCAATTGGTGAGTGCAGCAATCGCTCTTTTGACCGAAAGTTCTTCATTGTGCTGACCAGATTCGAAAGTGACAGCGACGACTTCTTCTTTGAAATTTTCGTTGATGAAATAATGTAAGGTGGTTCCCTTGATTCCTTTTAACAATCCTTTTACAACTGGCGCATGTAACTCTAAAGCAATTTTTAAACTTTCAGGATCATGATTAGGGATGGAGAAAATTCCACCAAATGCAGTGGTCGTATGTAGGTCGAGGAAAACGATTTTGGAAGGTTTGAAATCATGGATCTCCGCTTCTACTACTTCCAACAATTCTTTCATCTCTTGTTCTTCAGGATCTAATGCTTCTAAAAGAGATGCTTTTACTTTGGCCACATTTTCCAAGGTCCATTGTCGATTCAAATCTTTTTTGAGAAAACGGACATTCTTTTTTCTTGCTTTCAAATTTCCAGTCAAACCAACCAATCTACCATTGAATTCAAAATCCGGATTGTTGGTTGGTTCCTTTTCGAGCATATCAAACATTTGTTCCAATGCCAAAACACCAGCAGGTTCATTGCCATGCATCGCACCAAATACAATCAGTAGGGGGCCATCCTTTTTTCCTGTATATCTTCCTATTATTCTTTGAGGTGTGCTTTCGCCAGATTCCATGCTGCTTCTTAGTTTATACGTTGTCAAGTAATTGCTCTAAAAATTTTGAAAATGAAATATTTGCCCCACTCATCGTCTCGTCCTCAGCGATGATAGCTATGGCTATCAGCTTCCGGGCGTTCCTTGATTTGAACAAATTTTCTTCTTTCAAAATATTCATTTAATTACCTGACAGCGTATTAGTGTTAATCGTTAGTTAGTGTTTAACGGTATTTTATAAAGTCGATTATTGTACTCATTTCGGAATCGATCTTTGTAGATAAAGTAAAGATAACCATTCCAAGCTTTTACCTTCTCAATAAATGCCATATCTAATAAAATACCTTCACCGACTTCCCCTGTTTCCAGGTTAATTGGGCAAATTTCTTCTCCCCATTGGGTATGAAAAGACGTATGTGCTTTTTGAATTTTTGGATCAAAATATATTTTCTTTTTCCATTTTTTGTTGTCGGGATAATTGGTGGCTACCCGTTTCAATAATTCTCCTTGAGGGGACAAAAGATCAATCTGATTATTTTGATGGTCGAATAATATAAAGTTATCTCCTTTGCAAAATAATGGCGCATACAATTTGGGATAGAAAATTTTCATCATTCCCTCTAGTTCATAGGGTGAATTGCGAAGTTCTGCAATTTCACCAGTTGTATTGACTTCCCAATTATCACCCGACCAAGGTTTTTTAACGCCAGCATCCTCAAACAATCTTTCAATGTTAGGTCCATCCTCAATGAAGGCAATCCGATTTTTGTTTTCGATACCTACATTATTAAAAACGTTGTACTCCATTGCTTGGCCCTGATAATAATATGTATTAAAGACAACATGATCTTTTGTCGATACAACACATGGATTTACATAAGCGTCAAAGTCGGAAATTTTATATTGATCTCTAAATCGCAAACCATACTCCGTCAATTCAATTTTGTGAGCATTGATTTCCGTAATGAGAAATAATTCATCACTACAACTTTTAAAAAGCTCGACAGGTCGCCGATCATCGAGCGTAAGGGTTTTGAAAATCTTGTCATTTTGATCTAATGCGATCAAGGTATATTTCTCAATCACATTTTTGTAACCAAGTAAGAAAATATAATTATCATGAAATGCATAATCCACTACACTATAGCCTTCATTAAAAACGGTATCCGGAATTACTTTGTCGGTAACAGTGGCACTAGGCAAGGTTGTTACACTAGGTGTCATTTCAATAATGTGTTCATCTTTGTAGCCACTGAAAATTTCCAATACATAGTCTTCATATCCTAAATATTGAATCCGAAATTTGGCAGGAAAACTATCAATTCTCAAACTAAACAAGCCTTCAATATCAGTTGCGACCCCATTAAAGTCTTTACTGATTTGGATAACATTGGCACCCGTTAATGGTTCTTGTGTGTACTTATCAATGACAACTCCAAATAATTCGTAAGATTCATTTTGTGCTGTAAGTGTGTTGTTGAAAAAAAATAAAAAACAACAAAGAAGTGATAGCCACCGTAGCGAAGACTTGTTGTTAAATTTATTTTTATTTATTGACTGTCTTTCCATTTCCATATATATCTACAAGCGGTTGATCGATAAGGGCTCCATTTTTCTGATATCTGGATCAATTTTGGTTTTAAAGATCTACCAGTTTCTTTTACATTATACAATTGAATAATTCCTTGTTGGATTCCCAAATCATCGACGGGAAATACATCTGGTCTTTTCAGACTAAACATCAAAATCATTTGAACGGTCCATTTTCCAACACCTTTAATTTGAGTCAAATAGTTGATTATTTCCTCATCTGAATATTTGGACCAGTCCGTGTCAAGCAGGTTTTCTTTCATTGCAAATTGAGCAACGTTTTTGACGTACCCAGATTTTTGACGAGAAAGACCTACCGTTCGAAGTTGTTCGTTTGTTTTTTTCAATAACAGATTTGGCTTGGGGTAGCTTGATCTAAATAATTTCAGGAAACGACCATGAATCGTTGCTGCGGCTTTTACGGATAGTTGCTGTGATATTATTGAGCGAATTAAATCTGAATAGACATCATTTTTTTTATTAAAATCTGTCAGTACTATAGATGCAATTACTTTACGAAATGGTGGGTCTTGTAATAAATGTTCAAGGACCTTTTTCAAATCTGTGCTCAACACGAATTATTATGTAATATAAAAATAGGTCTTTTGATACAAATTCCAAGAATTATAAGTCGTAAGACAAATAACAATCTGTTATGTTCATAATAAATTATTAAATTCACTATACAAAAACTACTCATAATGATACGTAAACACACCTTTTTGAGCGTATTTATAATGCTCCTTTTCCAATGCGTTAATGTCTATTCGCAGACAAGCAACAACATGACTTTTTGTGCCAATTACGACAATGGCGATACTTATAATGATATTTGGGGATATGTGGATGCGGTAGGAGGTGAGTATGCGTTACTGGGTTCTACCAGTAAAATTCATATCATCAATGTTACAGATCCTTTCAACCCAGTTTTAGTAAATGAATTTGCCCCTGGTATGACTTCTACTTGGAGAGACCTGAAAACATATGGCAACTATGCTTACACTTGTAGTGAAGCATTTGGCGAAGGATTGGTAATCATCGATATGAGTAATTTGCCAACTAGTGCAAGTATTGTTACCGTTTCAGATACTTACTTTCAAAGTTCACACAATATTTTCATTGATGAAGCAAATGGAAGACTGTACACAGCAGGAGCGAAGAATGCAAATGGACATGTCAATATGATGGTATTTGATTTGACGGCAAATCCTGAAGATCCAACGCACTTAGCAGATGTCACTTTAATTAATGGAGGATATGTACATGATGTGTATGTGCGTGACAACATTGCGTATTGTTCTCACGGTTATAGTGGATATGCTATCTATGACCTCACCGATCCTAACAACCCAATTGCATTAAGTTCCTTAAGCACCAATGGCTATAATCATTCAAGTTGGTTGACAAATAATGGTCAATATGCTTTTGTTGCAGAAGAAGTGCCAAGAGGGATGCCACTACTAGCAGTCGATTTATCCAATATGAACAACAACGACATCTCAGTTGTTAAGAGTTTTAAAGAACCGTTGTTGGCACCTACTCATATAGATAACACACCGCATAATCCATTTATCAAAGGGGATTATTTATACTTGTCTTATTATGAAGACGGAATTGTTGTGTTTGATATTCGTGATCCTTTGAATCCGGTCCGTGTCGCACATTATGATACATCTAGCAACACCAGTTATGGAGGTTACAACAATGTCTGGGGTTGTTATCCTTATTTGCCATCCGGTAAAATATTAGGTTCTGATCGTAGTAATGGTCTTTATATATTGGAAGAGAATATTCCAGTTTGTCCCGTAAATTTTGCAGGAATAAATAGTTTGTCTGGACCAACCAATGGGATCATTGATTATGAAACCAACGGAGTTATTGAGTCAACACAAGCAATCTCAACACCCGCAAGTGTTGATTATGATTCCAAACAATACATTGATTTATTACCGGGATTCTCTGTCGACTTCCAAACTAACTTTTCTGCATTCATAGATGGTTGTAACAATGGAAGTGGCGGAATCAATAATAATACACCGAATACTTCCAATAATCAAACAATAAGTACCCATAAAACTCAAATAGACTAACTATTAACCAATATACACAAAAGTTTTTTTTAAAAATTCTATCATGAAGTTTATACACACCTTATTTTTATTATGTGCCGCTCTTGTGATAAATGCACAATCGGCTCACAATATGCAACTTTGCAGCAATTGGGATCCAGGTTATACTTTCAATGACATATGGGGTTACGCCAATAGTGGTAAAGAATACGCAGTTATTGGATCACTCTCAAAAATTTCTGTAGTGGATGTAACGAATCCATACAATGTTTCTTTAGTCGGTGAGGTATCACCAGGGATGTCCAGTACTTGGCGGGATATCAAGTCGTACGGAAATTATATTTACGGAGTATCAGAAGCCAACGGAGAAGGATTGACGGTCATTAGTGCAGCTGGTTTTAACTTTGGCTTTGTCAACATTACTTCACAAAGCAATACGGAGTTTGACCGTGCACATAATATTTTTGTCGATGAGCCAAATGGTAGACTATATGTTGTTGGTGGTAGAAAAGGCAATCAAAGTAAAAACATAATTGTCTATGATGTCGCAGCTAATCCTGCAAATCCGGTTCATATTGCAACCTCAAGTTTGACAGGAGGATATGTACATGATGTCTATGTGCGTAATAATATTGCTTATTGCTCCCATGGCTGGTTTGGATTTGGCGTTTATGATATGACCAATCCTGTTTCTCCGATTGAGTTGGCAACCCAAACAACCAATGGATATAATCATTCAAGTTGGTTGAGTACCAATGGTGATTATGCATTTATTTGCGAAGAAGTACCAGAATCATTACCTATTCTAACAATGGACTTAACAGATTTGGAAAATAATGATATTCAAGTGGTCGCATCATTTAAAGAACCACTATTGGCTCCAACCCATGTTGACAATCGCCCACACAACCCATTCGTTGTTGGCAATTTAATGTATGTGTCTTATTATCAGGATGGAGTAGTTGTATTTGATGTATCGAATCCGACCAGTCCTTTCAGAGTTGCTTTTTATGACACTTCCAATAATTCAAATTATTTTGGATACGAAGATGTTTGGGGAGTTTACCCATTTTTACCGTCTGGAAAAATTATTGCATCAGATCAATATACTGGACTTTATGTTTTGGAATTAGAATTTGATGCGCCTCTTTCAGTTGAATTTTCAAATTTTGAGGCAAGGATAGAAAAGGATGAAGTTGTTATAACCTGGAGTACTTACAATGCTCTCAATGATGCAACCTATGAAGTTGAAAGAAGTACAGATGGAATCAACTTCCAAAGTTTGGAAGTGATCGTCGCGCAAGGATTAGAAGATGCTACTTCCAATTACGCTAAGCGAGATAAAAATCCAATGCCTGGAACTAACTACTACCGACTCAAAATAGTTGATAAAGCAGGTCAAATTACTTACACGGATCATAAAGTAATCAACCTAGAAAATAACCAAATCAGTATTTATCCAACTATTATAAATGGCGAAAATCGACTATATATAGATGTTTTTACTGAAAAAAGGCAAAAGTTTATGATTGAAATGTTAAATGTTTCAGGTGAAGTTGTATATTCGACATCGCAAGAAATGGAGTCCGATAGATTTGTATTAGATACCAATGACTTTGCAAATGGGTTGTATTTTTTAAAAATTGATAGCTTAAATGGCGACAAGTTTTTGACAGAGAAAATATACATCAATCGATAATAACCCTTCTATTATATAATTCTTAATTGAATCAGAATTGCTCAACACTTTTAGTGTTGAGCTTCTTTTATTTTGGGGGCATAAGGTGCGACCTTGTAATCATGATTATTAATTTCTTTTTTAATTGGACTATTCTGTAGTCCTACCAATCTCACTTGTTGAATTCTAATATAGTTAATACTGCTCTGAAGTTGAACAACTGGACGTACCTAAACGTGGAAGAACTTGGTTATACAGATTGAACCCCAAAATGGCGGTTATCTATGAGAAAAATTTATCGATATCTGCGTTGAAAAGCCCTGTCTGCTTGGCGCAGTCAGGCAGGCTCACCGTAACTAAGGCTATGTCTACGTTTTCTGCCTTGATCTCGAAAAATTTTCCTTCCAAAT
>CALFWW010000061.1 GCA_937928575.1 uncultured Saprospiraceae bacterium
TTCATCTATGTCATTGAATAATAAAGACTAAGCTTTGAGTATGAAATCAATTTTATCCTGCTCAATGCCTATTCTTAAAGTTGTTAATAGTTCGCCTAATAGGTTTGTTCCCTTCCAGTTTTCATATTCCTTTAATTTTGGATCATCTTTACTTAATCCCACTCCCCATATACAATCATCTTGAGTTGCTTTAACTAAAATCTTTCCTTTAGTTGATAATAAGTGATCTCTTAAAAAGGATGAAGTCATAAATTTATATTTATTCACATAGTGAACTATTCTTGTCTTGTGATCATCCCAAATTTTATCAGAAAAATTAATTATATTTCTTCCGAGATCTGCAATTCTTTTTTGATTAACTTCTACCAATATTTTCTTACTTATTTGATAGTCCCCAAACAAAACTGCTTTGTAATGCATCATCATTTGGTCTGCTGAATTATAAATTACGTAACTATTGCTATTATTGATTTGAAGATTATTAAAAATCATTGAGGCTTCAAAGTAAAATGGACCAACAAAATCGTGTATATAAGCTTGAGAGAATGGAGATTGTGAGTCTCCAAAATACTCATGCTCTTCAACATATTTTTTTTCAAGGGAAAACTCTCCGAAATCTCGAATATTCTTCGCTAACAAACCATTGTTAGTTTTTTCTAATTGATTACTATTTAGAATTGATTGCTCATAAGTTAATTTGTACAACTCTTTCAATGACATTCCATTGTAATCATTATTATAGTATTTAAATGTTCCCCTATAATTCGTCTTGAAGAAATTCTTTCTATCTTTTAGTGTTAATTTTTCATATTCGAATAATTTCATTCTTATAATTTAATATTGCCCTCTTATGAGACATAACATGTATATATCCACACCTGTCACCCAAAAGGTACGGATATATCGCTTATCTCCATAGGGAATTATCCTATAGATCATACCAATTTACCACAATTTTTATGTGTAATATACATATCCAGCGGCTATTTTTAACATTATCCGCACAACAATCGGTTACAAACGGCAACAAACGCTTGTAGCCATTTGTTACTGCTAATTTCAATTGCCATTAGTGTTGAGGAATGGCACTTTTAGCTCCTTAAAGTGAAATTCAAAAATGAGGTGATGTTGAGGTCGCAATCTTGGTTTTCAGAGGAGGCTGCTATTTGAACAGACCTAAATATATGCCCTGTGTTCAGCCGCCATTGACCGACCAAATGGTGATGGATGCAGAAAAGCAACTAGGATATAAATTGCCGACTACTTTAATTGAGCTGCTTAAAATTCAGAATGGTGGTTATTTGCGGAAAGCATGAATATCTATCTATGTTGGAACTGAAAACGTACAATAAATATGTACTGGAATCTGATATCATTCCTGACATAATGCTTCCTAAGATTGAAGCTGTTCTTGACATACAATTCGCTCCTTGGCATAAATGGCCCGATGAGATTCCTGCCCGAAAAACAAAGTATAGAGACGCTGGGATTATTATATAAAACAACATGGTACCTACGGGCTATGTCAGAAACAATCATAAACGCTACAAAACGTTAAAAGCACAAGTCAAAGGTTTTGTAAAATTATACCGCGAAGTAAAAAAAAGAATACCTATCTGTTGAAAATTTTTCCAGAATCCACCGAAAAAGAAGTCATCACAGAACTTAAGGAAGCAGGACTCGATTTCCTTGAAATTGACAAAATCAAAACGATCGAAATCTAAAAACTTTCTCTGCATCCAACGATGATAAATAAGGTCACTAGTTGAATAAATTTCCATCAAAAAGCGAAATAGCAATGTCTTTTTCTTTAGCTTTACCATAGACAAAAAAAGAGAAAACGACATGCTAAATGCTATCTCCCCAATCGATGGTCGGTACCACGAAAAAACTAAAGCTTTATCCGCTTATTTCTCCGAATATGCACTGATAAAATATCGGGTATTCGTAGAGATCCAATACTTTATTGCATTGGCACAACATCCACTCCCGCAACTCAATGAATTCAATCTGGAGATGGTGGAAGAACTGAATGAGATATTTGAAAATTTCAGTCAGGACGATGCTTTGCAGATTAAAAAAATTGAACGGGAAATCAATCATGATGTCAAAGCGGTGGAATATTTCTTGAAAGATCAATTTGATGAATTAGGGCTGAGTCACTACAAGGAATTTATCCACTTCGGACTCACTTCTCAAGACATTAACAACACTGCAATTCCGATATTGATCAAGAATTTTTTGGAAGATGAATTTTATCCAAAATTAAATATTCTTCAAAATATGCTGGTTAGTTTGTCCAATGAATGGGCAAATATACCAATGCTTGCACGTACACATGGTCAGCCCGCAACCCCTACCCTGCTTGGCAAGGAATTGAAAGTGTTTATCGAAAGATTGGAAGTGCAAATTACTCAATTAAAGAAGATTGAAATCAAAGCCAAATTTGGGGGCGCCACTGGAAATTTCAACGCTCATCTCGTCGCTTATCCAGCAATTGATTGGCGTTCTTTTGGAAATCATTTTGTGGAAGAATATCTGGGATTGTCGAGATCTCAATACACGACGCAGATTGCTCATTACGATACGTTGGCTGCTATTTTTCAAAATATCGGTCGCATCAATACGGTGCTGATTGACATGTGTCGCGATCTTTGGGCTTATGTTTCAATGGATTATTTCAAGCAAAAAGTGAATGAAGGGGAAGTCGGTTCTTCCGCAATGCCTCATAAAGTCAATCCAATTGATTTTGAAAATGCTGAAGGAAATTTGGGAATGGCCAATGCGGTATTTTATCACTTAGCATCCAAACTTCCGATCTCTAGATTGCAACGGGACTTGACAGATAGTACGGTCACGAGGAATATCGGTGTTCCATTCGGACATACCATTATTTCTATCAAATCGATTTTAAAAGGTTTGGAAAAATTGGTTTTGAATGAAGAAAAATTAGCGAGTGATCTCGAAGATAATTGGATGGTGGTTGCTGAAGCGATTCAGAATATCTTGCGAAGAGAAAGCTACGAAAATCCTTATGAAATTTTAAAGGAATTGACGAGAGGTAAGGCTTCTATTACCAGAGCGGAGATTCATCAGTTTATCGATGGCTTAGAATTGGATGACCACATCTTGGAAGAGTTGAAGGCGATTACGCCGCATAATTATGTTGGGTTGCCATAGGGTGGTGAACGGTAGACGGTTGACGGGGCAATGTCATGGAAATAGATTTCTCGATTAGCTCAATTTCAATTACTCAAGGCACGGTCGAAATAGTAAAATCCAAGTACGCTTGATTCTTCGACTCCATGCCAATTGAAAATTGTCATCACGCTCAGAATGACAAGCGTATATTGCATAATTTGGAATAAATTATAACAATATAAATCCTTATTTCCAAGACATTGGTAGACGGGGAGGGCGTGTGCTGACGCGAGGAGGACGTGATCACATGAAATCATATGCACGTCCTCTTCACGACTGGTCACGCACTCACCGTCAACCGTCAATCGTCTACCTCTCAATTAGCATACAACAACCGATTAATCATATCTTTAGTAGAACTCGCTCCACCATCTTTCGCAGAATTATAATCTATAACACCATTTTTATCGATTAAAAACATACTCGGTAATTTCTTGACCTTATATTTTTTAGCGATCGTACTTTTGTACGCGCCTTTGTCTTCTGAGATGACATGGATACCTAAAAAGTTATTGGCACGCAAAAAATTCTTCCATTTATATTGATCTTCATCCAGACTGATGTAGAGGAAAACCACTCCTTTTGATTCATATTGTGATTTCCAGATTTGACTATTTTTCATTTTATAAATACAAGGTGTACACCAAGAAGCCCAAAAATCTAAATAGACAACTTTACCTTTATAATCTGAAAGTTTAACTTCTTTTCCGTCTGGATCTTTGAGGGTAAAATCAGGTGCTACTGAACCTTTTAACAATCCTTTTTCGTCATTGTACACAGACCGAAGAGCGTTGTTATAGTGCTCATTACTACTTGAAGCAATGTGTTGTTGAATGTTTCGTCCTTTTTCTTTTGCTCGTCCTCTTTTGATATCAATCGCCAATTGTTTTGCTAAATAAAAATCCAATGCATTTCCATTCAAATGCTTTTTAGCAATATCACTTTTGGACAATCTTTGACCTTTGGAATCGGATAATTTGTACTCAAAAAATTCATCCAAGAAAAATAGGTAATTTTTACCTGGAATGGCATCACTGTTATTCACTTTCACTTTTTTTAGGAAATCATAGTAAGAACGTTCCATTTTTAAGGGCTCATCTTTACCACTTGCCAATGCTCTTTCCAATGGAAAACTGAACAAATTGTACCCGTACCAACCATCAATTTCTCCTTTCATATATGCTACAAATGAATTTGGCAACCCATTGGCTATGTGATCTTCCAAAAACTTCAATCTTGCATCTCGTTGTTGATCCATATGCTTGACAAAGAGTTCAGGTGTACTAGCACTCAATTTTGAAGTCGTCATCCGATCTCCATCCTTGAATTTTATCTTGGAGGCAATTAAATAGTTGTTGATTGGACCAGATGCTCCTTTAAATGAAATAGTTTTTAACAAGTTATTTCCGTCAAAACTAACTGTTAATTGATCGCCTGGATTTAAAAAAACTTCGATTTCTCTGGATCCAAATTTTAGGGAGCCGATTATTTTCTCTGGCAATTCAATCGCATGAGAAAATCTACCACTTTTATCAATTTCAATATCGACTGTTTCTTTGGTAAATAAGATTGGGTTCTTAAAATAGATAAGCTGCAATTTTCTGCCACTTTGATTATTGATCATGCCAGAAATTCGGGTGTTTTTTGTTGGGATTTCAATAGGCATTTCTATATCAACATACTCGTTGACATAAGTGATTGTTTTATTTACTTTTGGATAAACGGGGAATGCTTCAGCTGGTTTGACAGGTGTGCTTTTTACAGGAATATTGTTGGAAACAATCTGTTCTTGCAATAATTCAGGGGCCTCATTGACCGCACTCATAAACACTGGTAACACTTCATGAATATTGGTTGGCAATCCTGGCAACCATAACGCATTTTCATTACTGGTTGATTCGACAATTGTTGCATCGACTTTTGATTGTTGTTCTTCTACTACAATCTCCTCACTTTCCTCTTCTAACAAGTAACTTTCAAAACCTGTTTTAGCATCTTCGTATACTTCAGCGATAATTTCATCCAATTCTGCAAGTGGGTTGACCATTAAAAACTCTTTGATCTCTTTGTCGAGCAATTCGGGTTCTTCCACGTGTGTTCTCCAATATAAATCATTGCCGACTAAATAATGAAGGGCCCTGCCACTCAAATATTTTTGCATCCTTGCATAACTAGGATTAATGCGATATTTGGCGATGGATTTGATTTCATATTCTTTCATCACACTACTACTTGGAATCCACCCAATAATTCCATGTGCAGTTCTGACTTTGAGCCAATTCGTTTCGACGGTGCGACCATTGATTTGAATTTTAGATTTTTTTTCTGATTTTTCTCCCAATGATTTTAGCCTGGCATCTCGACCTTCTTGTGCTAAAAATGTTCCGGTCACCGGATCTGATAACACGATAGTTCCTGAAGTAGCCACAACGTATCTAACCTCCGGCTTTAATATATCCGAGTAGCCTTCTGTTCTACTTAAGTTATAGTATTGATTTAAAAAATACAGATAATGCTGATTGTTTAATGCAATATCATTGTTGATCAATAATTCATCCAAAAAATCAAAATAACTATCTGGTATCTGGATCGTATCATTTTCTGGTTGTGCTTGCGGATGCTCAAAAGGATAACGCAACAAATTGTACGCCCACCAATAATCTGCCTCCGAAGAAATGTAATCGTCGAAAGCATGTGAGAATTTCTCTCTGGTTGCGGCATCATATTGTTTGATAAAGAACCATTTATTCTTGTGTACCTTATCCATAAAACGACGATACTCCAATGGCTCCATTTCCTCAATTTCGTAAGAGATAAAGTCATTGTTGAAACTTTCGAAATGGTTGAGGTATTGAGTGAGAAAAGTATTGTGGACTTCACCTTTACCAGCAAAACAAATCGTTTCTTTCAAATTACTTCCCTCAAAATGAATTTGTAAATCGTCCCCTGGTTCCACAAAAATGGGAGCGGAAAAATTAAGATAATTGATTTGTGCAATCGTTGCTTTTGGAAAATAGAAAGTCTTGGAAAAAGACATACTATCATCCAACGGAATGACATGAATTGATTTATTCAAACTAATTTGATCCGTATGAAAACTGATGGTCACTTCATTTGAAATCGGAAGATCAATTTTTCCAGAAATATGGACAGAGTCTACTTTTATGCTTTGAGCAAAAGCAGTATTTATAGAAATGGTAAATAGGGTTATTAAAGTCGAGAAAATGAGGTGGGTGAACTTATAATGACTCATAACTAAACAGACGCATTGTATTTAAATGTAATTGCAAAAATACGAATAAAAGGAGGGCATCAAACTGAGAGGATTGTTAAAGGTAACTTAATTCTCCGAAGTGTCCAGATAAGGTCAATCTATTTTTTTTGCTTTCTCGTACTTCACCAATAATTTGAGCTTCTATATCGAAACTGTTACTGATGTCGATGATTTCTTGTGCATACGCTTCATCTACATAAAACTCTAATCGATGTCCCATATTGAATACTTGATACATTTCTTTAAGTGCGGTCCCTGATTCGTCTTTTATCATTTCAAAAACAGGTGGAAGGTCGAATAAATTGTTTTTTATTACGTGTTTTTTATCAACAAATTTAAGCACCTTTCCTTGTCCACCACCAGTACAGTGAATCATCCCATCGATGACGTTCCGATGTGTATTCAAAATCTTTTTGATGACTGGCAAAAAAGTACGGGTTGGTGATAGCAAAAGCTGACCGACTGAGTACGTGCCACCTTTGATACGCACACTTTCTGTCAATCGTTTACTGCCACTGAAAACCAAGTTTTCTGGAATGGCAGGATCATAGGCTTCTTTAAAATTTGTCGCATAATATTTTGACAAAACATCGTGTCGAGCTGCGGTTAAACCATTACTGGAGATACCAGAATTGTAAGCAGATTCGTAGGTAGCCATGCCGCTTGAGGCGAGCCCTACAATTACATTTCCATCTTTAATATTGTTTTCAATCACCTCATTTTTCTTCATTCGCGCAAACGCTGTATATCCTACATCAATCGTCCTGACAATGTCTCCTACATCTGCCGTTTCACCTCCTGCCAATGAAATATTGACATCCTGTTTTTTTAGATTATTACAAAATTCTTCAGCTGCATTGATGAGCACAGAAATAACTTCACCAGTTACCAAGTTTTTATTTCGACCAATGGTAGAAGAGATAACAATATTTTCGACCGCACCGACACAAGCCATATCATCCAGATTCATAACCAATGCATCTTGCGCTATTCCTTTCCAGATAGAAGCATCTCCTGTTTCTTTCCAATATAAATAAGCCAGACTCGTTTTGGTACCTGCGGTATCCGCATGCATTAAATTGACATACTGGTCATCTCCCCCAACAATATCCGGCATTACTTTGCAAAAAGCATTTGGAAAAACTCCCTTGTCCAAGTGCTTGATTGCTTCGTGAACTTCATCCTTGGTAGCAGAAACACCCCTTTGTTCATATTTTGATTTATCACTCATAGTTAAGTCAATTTGAGTGCAAAGATAAACGGATTTGTTGGTTGTTTAGCGTGTGTATATAGCTATAAACCTGAAAAAATTATAATATGGATGTTAAATACTTCAAGTATTAATTGAACCTATCTCATGATTTAATTGAGTAATACATACTATAAGTAGCAGATAATCTGTTATTTATATATGAATATGTGAATTTATTTAATAGATTTTCGGCATAAAAATAGGCTACCTAAAGTTTGGTCAATTGCATATAAATAGCGTTTTTTGATTATTCTTAATCTATTGATTCACACTAAACTATTTATAACAACACTATTTGATCTGTATTTACTAAATTTTCTAAGCTATGAGACCACTAAATTTATGGTTGCTTGCATTGCTGTTTTTCTTTGCCAATGAAGCTACTGCCAATTCCACAATTTATATTAATTACGAGACGTCTTGCTTTGACAAGTACGAATATTTATTAAACGATGGAGTTGATCAAAAAAAATACTACACTTATCATATTAAAAGAGGAACCAACGAAAGAGTGATTTTAGATGTCGGAACGGGTGCATCAGAAAGATTTTCTTCTCGACCTCAAAATGTCAAAAATTGCTACGAACTCCAATTCAATGAAGCATTTGCAAAACAAATAAATGATGGTCAAACCAATGTCTATATTTTGATGCAAGACTCATATGGTTATGCAGCCATTCCAGTTTCCAATGCCGCATATTTTTTCAATAACTATGATGGATTAGCATTTGCAACAAAAGATTATGCATTCAACTACAATTATTTCCAAGACAATACGGGAACTGATTTAGCTTTGGATAATTCTGCAGCAAGTGTTTTCTATGCAGGTGTCATCAGCAATAAATGTCCAAAGAAATTTATTTTCAACAAGAAGGATAAACTAAATGGATTCAACACACAGATTACGATGATTCCTGATGTAGGCATTGTTGAATTAAAATCTGAAGTTAGGCCACCATTCATTGCAAACAATAAATTGAATTTGGTACGTGTCAATAATTTGTCATTGGATGAATTTACTCAAAGACAATGTAGTGGATTAAGTACAAAACCAAGCGTAGTTACTTCTACAACTCCTACAACCACTACCCCATCCACCACTACCCAGCCTTCGACTACCAATGACTGGCGCTCTCAAACTACCGTACCGCCTGTTTTCGTAGAACCGACAATTGTCTCAAGTACACCGACTACAACGACGACTTCAACCTACAAGGAGCCAACGTATGTAAATAATTATCCGTCAACGACGACGACTTCGACAACAACGACTTACCCAAATAACAACGTAGTAACGGATGGTACCGTTTACAAAGATTTAGATCGTGGACTTTTTATTGATCGCAGGACTGGAGCGCCAGCAAATGGTGCGTATGGTGGTGTAAATTACGTTCGTGGATATATGCAAGGTCAAGGAGCAGTTGCAACAACTACAACAACTCCAGTAAGAACCACACAACCATATGTACCACCAAAGACAACTTACTACCCTCCTGCACCTGCACCATCAACAACACGTGTAGTAACCACGACACCTGCCCCGACCAACAATTGTAACAAACCAAGTAGGTGGGGATACCATGTTGTAAGTCCAAAAGAAACTTTGTATAGAATTTCAAAACAATATGGTGTCAGTGTTTCTGATATCAAGAAGTGGAATAAACTGAGAAGTAATAAAATCGCCATTTGTAGTGAATTACGTGTGAAGCCACCAGTAACGACTACAAGTACAACTCAACCTGCAAATACTTTTACTTCAAGAGGTGTCGCTCCGGATCCAAATTGGAAAAAACCAACCAACCATATTCACATCGTTCAAAATAATGAGACGCTTTACTCTATCGGTAAAAAATATGGATATACACCAGAAAGAATGATGGCAATGAATGGACTGACTTCTCCGACGATTCAAAATGGACAAAAGTTATTCACGAATGATTGCAATTGCCCTGCCAATCAATACGGTGAAATTAGCACTAATATAACATCAGTTCCTGCTTCATACAACAATACAAACACAGTTCGCTTAACAAATAAAGGAACAACCGCATCAAAGAGAAGAGTACACATTGTTCAGAAAAAAGAAACACTTTACAGCATTGCTAAGAAATATGATATCCCACTTAGATTATTGCAGAAATATAATAATCTTGGAAAAAATGAAGTAATCATTCCTTTCCAAAAAATTTATTTGGAACAGTAATTTTTCCTTACTAAGCATAAAAAAGGCAACTCAATTAATTTTGAGTTGCCTTTTTTTATGTTGGAAGGTGGTGGATTTGGAAGGTGGGATGCGGGTGTGTGTGCTTTAGATGAAGGGAGATTCCAAAACGCAGGTATCCACCCCGGCCAATCAATTGGCCGACCCTCCTTGGAGAAAAAGGAGGGCTAGGGCTTGAGGACGTGGGGACAAGAGGACGTGGTACATGAGTGAGTTGATAATCCTTCTAGCACTGAAATTATCACAACTAGACATGCACGTTCTTGCGTGCTCATGTACTCACGCGCTTACCCTCCTTATCAAGGAGGGTCGAAACAAAGTTTCGGGGTGGATCCAACACACTCACCCCCACCTCATCATTCAAATTCCATGTTTTCAAATAACAATAAGGCTAGCCTAAAACAATATCTAATTTTAAATACATATGTTACATTATGCAAATGAATCATTTAAAAAATAAAAAAGGTCGCATTTGAAATCTACCTAAATCAAAAGAAGTACTTCATCTGAATTTTGTTAAATTTAGAAACCCTAACATTTCTCTTGCTTAGCAAAAAAGAAATTATGAAAACAATAATTTTATTCCTATTGAGTCTTCTCTCAATAAACTTACTAATAGCTCAAAACTTCGAGGAAGTCGCTTCCAGTTTGAATATCAATGCTACCTACGAAAGCATGATTTTGGGAAGTGGAACATTTGGAGGTGGAGTTAGCTTTGCGGACTTTAATCAAGATGGATGGGATGATTTGACTTTTGCATCTGGTATTGGTCTGCCACTCGTTTTCTTTATCAACAATCAAGGCACTTATTTGCAAGTAAATCCTGGAATCTACAATACACAAGAGACCAAGCAAGTCCTTTGGGTTGATTTTGATAATGACGGTGATAAGGATTTTTTCTGTACGGTTGTCAATGGTTTTAACCATTTGTATCGGAATAATGGGGATAATTCATTTACAGATATTTCTCAAATGGCGGGTGTTATGGGTTCACCCAATGCAGATAGTTTTGGTGCTTGTTTTGGTGATTACAATAATGATGGATGGCTTGATTTATATGTCGCCAATCGACAATTTTCTTCGGGCGAACCAACCAATTATCTTTATACAAATAACGCCAATGGGACATTCACAGAATTCGGAGGAAACTTAATAGCAAACAACGGAGTCAAACCCACTTTTGCTCCTGTATTTTTTGATGCAGATCGTAACGGTTGGCAAGATATATTTCTAGCACAAGATCGACTAAATATTCCAAATGACTTATTACTCAATACCAATGGAAATTTTACAAATGTAAGTGTGGAGGCAGGAGTTAATCATTATATTGATGGAATGAATGCTGGTGTCGCCGATTATGATAATGACAATGATTTGGATATTTATGTTACTAATACTCCAGATGGAAACTTATTGTTGAGAAATGATGGAAGTGGCGTATTTACCAATGTTGCCGCTGCTGCAGGTGTTATCGCCAATCATGTCGGTTGGGGTGGGAATTTTTTCGATGCAGAAAATGATGGTGACCTGGATTTGTATGTCAGCTGCAGTATCAACAATGGTTCCGAATCCAATCGGTTTTATACAAATACTGGGAATGGCACCTTTACAGAAAATGTAGCAGGAGGTTTGCCAGGAGATTTAGTTTCTAGTTACGGAAATGCAATTGGCGATTACAACAACGATGGTCAACTGGATATAGCTGTTTCAAATTCTATTACTAACCATTTCGTCTGGAAAAATAACAATGTATCTACCAATAATTGGTTAAAAATAGATTTAATTGGAACTGTAAGCAATCGTGATGGAGTCGGAAGTTGGGTAGAGATTTATGCGGGTACCGATACTTACTTGCGATATAAACATTGTGGGGAAGCCTACTTAGCACAAAATACGGATTACCTTCATGTAGGTCTTAATGATCATACTGTCATTGATGAAATCAAAGTTTTTTGGCTGAGTGGAAATGTGTCTACAATAACGAATGTCAACACTAATCAAAGGATACAAATTTTTGAAGAAAATGTACCACTCGCAATCACCGTTACAGATTTTCATTTGAGTTCTATTGAAGATAATGCATTCAATCTATCTTGGACAATAAACGATCGAATGGCGGCGAAAGAAATAATTTTACAAAAAAGCACAACTGGAAATGACTTTGAAGATATTCCAATGCTAAATTCCAGCGATCGTTATAGGGACTGGGAAGTACAGAAAAATCAACAGTATTATTACCGTTTAAAAGTCGTAGATGCGGAAGGTAACATCATTTATTCTGATATCATTGCTGCATCCCTTAAAATAAGGTCGTCTATCTTAAGTGTTTCTATTTTTCCGAATCCATCTGACAAGCTTTTGAATTTACAGATTAACTCTTTTGCAAAAGGGCAAGTTAAATATAGCATTCTTGACGGTTCAGGTCGACAACTTAATTCCTTCAATGAAACTGTTGAAATGGGTACCAATGATTTTCAATTTGAAATTGAATCATTAAACCCAAACCAGTATTTCCTGCAAATCGAAATAAATGGGGAAATAATCTATAGACCTTTTACAAAAATTTAAAGAGCAGGTCTAATCGCGAAATAATATTTTTGAACATTGAATTCGTGCAACAATAGCATTTTACTGTATGTTTCATGAATTATGGATTGGTTTCAAATTCACCCCAAGTAGAGAAAATTGAAGTATAAAACGGAGATTAAATTATTTAGCAGACCATTCTAAACGATCAAAAAGTTCATCCAAATAATTTTCAAATGTTAGTAGAGCGGCAGGCCCTTCATTATTCTTTTTGACTTGCTTGATTTGGTCTCCAACTTGGATTGTGAGAATAGTTTTTGAATGCTCTGAAACTCTTTTGGCTGAATCGTTAACAGGATAACTCGATTCGAAATTAAAAAAATTAGCTTTGTCAATTTCATCGATTAAATCCTTCATTTGTTGCTGTGATATCTGACCTTCATACCTACCTTTAATATGGACATTCTTGCGTCCAAAAAAGGTCGCTTTTCCATCAGAATATAACTTTGCTTCATAGATTGAACAACTTCCTAAACAAGGTGTTCGCTTAATGGAAGCTACCATGTATGTTTTGTTCTTTTTATTGGGAAATCCGGTTAGATCTCCATTTGGATAGACAGGTAGTTTGGTGTCAACTTTGGAATCTGCTTTTGGAATTGAGGTTGTTTCCGTTGATTTTTCCTTTTTTAATTTCTTTAAAATGTGTTTATCACATGCGGATAATGCAATAATGGCACCTAGCAAAATACAAAAGAAAATCTTTTTCATTGATGGGAGATTGTGCAAGGTTTTGCGCTGACGAATGAATTGATGCTGACCTCAATAATTTCTCAAAACTGATTTTCGCCATTTTTTGAGATTTACCAAGATAAGCTAACAATAAAAATAGGCATTTCCCATTTTTATTGTTAACGCTCCTTTAGCGCTTTCCTAGTTTTATCCAGAAATAAAATATTACTTTTTCTTCTTACTTTTTTTCTTCGCCGTAGTAGATTTAGCAGCATTCGCTTTTTCTTGTGCTTCCAATCGCTTCTTTTGTTCTTTCATAGCTTCTTCTAGTTTGGCAGAGAAACCACTCTTCTTTTTCTTGGGTTTATTTTTATAATTCTGAAGTTCTGCTTCAATTTTCTTTTTATCAATCAGGTAATTTTTGGTAATGACCATTTGAGCCACATTAAAGATATTGCTGAATAATAAATAACAAGTCAATCCCGATGCATAATTATTGAAGAAAAATAAGAACATCAACGGCATCAAGTACTGCATATATTTCATCATCGGATTGGCGGACATATCCATGTGACGAGAATTATAATAGGTATAAGCAACCGTACTAATCGCCCAAAGCAACGTGAATAAACTCAAGTGCTCTCCATAGAAAGGCACTTCAAAAGGCAACCAAGCAAACACATCATAGGAAGACAAATCAGTCGCCCACAAAAATGGTTGTTGTCTAAATTCTATCGAAGAAGGAAAAAATCGATAAAGTGCAAACCAGATCGGCATTTGCAATATTACCGGAAGACATCCTCCCATTGGATTTACTCCGAATTCCCGATACAACTTCATCGTCTCCATTTGCTTAGCCTGAGGATCATCTTTAAATTTATCCCCCATTGCAGCAATCTGTGGTTTTAAGGCAGCCATTTTTGATTGAGAGTAAATCATCTTGTACATAAAAGGATATAACAAGAGTTTTACCAACAACGTAAGTACTAAAATAACAATCCCTTTTGAACCAATAAACTGAGATAAGGTGTTAAATAATGGACGGATCATATATCGATTGATCGTTCCGAAAATACTTGGTCCAAATGCTATGGTATATTCCATATCATTATCATAAGCACTCAATAAATCATACTCTTTCGGCCCGATATACAAATCCATCGAAATATTAGAATCTCCACTATTGGAAATCGGAATTGATATGTTAGAACGAAGCTTTTTTAAATCAGCATCATCTGTATCCATCATCGCTGTTTCCAGAATTCCATTTTTGAAATGCTCTTTTGCGGTCAAAGAAGTTTGGAAGAACTGATTGGAATGCGCAATCCATTTCAGATTTGTTTCACCGAATTCTTCTTTATCATCACCAGTGCAACTACAATAGGAAGGAGACTCATCAGTTTCTTTGTAGTAAATACTAGAATAGGTTCTTTCAAAAGTATGGTTGAGTTCTATTTTATCAAGATAGTTGGTCCAATCCAATTGAATTTCATTGCCGGTCAATTGACCTCCCATTCCATTCAATGCCACATCATAATCTAAGCGATAACCACCCGGCTTCAAGGTATATTTTTGTTCGAAGTATCCACCACCCTCCGCAGGTAATTTGAATGAGACGCTATTTCCGTTTTTGGTTGGTTGGAAAAACAAATTACCTGTATTCATTTTACCTCCTGCAACTGAATTTACAGGTAAGATGAAATCAAACTTATTTTTTTCATCTTCTAAAAGCAAAAGCGGTGTTTTAATTTCGTTTTTCGCCGAATCTAAAACATGCTTGTAGTAATTCTTCAGCTCTGCTTTTTTGACTCGCCCACCTTTATTGGTAAATGTAATTTTGACCACTTCATTTTCCAGCACAATTTCTTCTTCGGTTCCTGAAGTTGCGGTTCCGAAACTACCATATTGAGCAGCTTTTTGAGCCATCGCAGCTGAATCTAACGGTTGGCTGGTAGTATTAGTAGTTGGAATGGTGGCCAAATTATCTATCGGCTGGGTAGCCGCTTCCGCCATCGCAGTTGAGTCCTGCACACGTTTCATTTCTTTTAACTCCGCCTCACTCGGTGCATTTATTTTTGCCCAAACGAAAAACAGAATAAAAATCAGTGTTAAACCTATAACATTGTTTTTATCCATGATGTATCTTTAGAATAGTTTTATTCATAGTGTTCAAATCGCGGCAAAGATATAACTTTGTACCGCTTAACCCTATATCTATGGCTGAATATTCAGGTATTTTAGACGAACAATTGATTCAAAGCTATTTGAATGCAGAATACCGTGTCATAAAACCACAAATAACTATAAAAATTGGGCAAATCAACCTGCTTTTGAATGAATTGCTAATGGACAATAATGCCTATTACTATGCTTTTATCACTGCCGAAAACCCTTATTCAAACAGTTTTAGCAAAATTGAAAATGCAGTTTTGATGAATCAACTGAAGGCCGACCTGATACATCTCAATCTAGTTTTTTTAGAAGGTATCGGCATTGATCCAAATGGCAACTGGCCTGGTGAAAATAGTTTTTTGGTTTTAGACCTGCATCCGTTGACGGCTATCGAATTGGGTAAGAAGTACCAACAACATGCGATTGTGGTAGGTGGACTTGGAGAAGTGCCGCTGCTTAAAATTACCTCAGCTTAGATTCAAATGACTCAAACCAGTTTTTAATTCTGAAAACAAAAATAATCACTACCTCACTACAAACCGAATCGTCTCCCCACTCTTTTCTTCTAACAATATAATTTTGTCCTTCGTTAATTTTTCGATCACTTCTTGTTGGAAATGACGGATAGTGATGAGTTGTAGGTTATCTTCTACCTCAACTGTAAATTCTTTTCGCAGTTCTTCAATTAAGACTTTTAGACGTGCACGTGTGTCTCGAACACTGACGGAAAAACTAATGGCTGTATTTCGCATCATATTAATCTTGATTCTGGAAGCAGCGAATTTTTCAAAGATATAACTGAGGTGCTGTTCTGCTACAAATGAAAAATCATTGGTTGATATTTTTATTAAAACCTGATTGTTTTCTAGAACGATTACTGGCGGATAATTTTTCACCAATTCCTGATTGATCACCGTACCTGCGCCACCTGGATCGACAAAGGACTTGACATACATCGGTATTTTTTTGTTTTGGAGCGGCTTGATTGTTTTGGGGTGAATTACTTTGGCACCGTAATAGGTCATTTCAATAGCTTCCCGATAAGACATCCTATCTATTTTGACAACATCATCAAATACTGTCGGATCACCTGTCAAAATTCCACGCACATCTTTCCATATGGATACACTTTCTGCATCCAAACAATAGGCAAAAATAGCAGCACTAAAATCAGAACCTTCTCTACCCAACGTAGTTGTGTTGTTATCAGTAGTGCCACCAATGAATCCTTGCGTTACGATAACATTAGAATCGGTTAATTTTTGAGTTAATGTGGCAGATACTTTCTTCTGAGTAGCTTTCCAATTTATTTTTCCATCTCGATAGGTTTCGTCCGTAATGATGACATCACGTGCATCTTGCCAGGAAGCAGATACGTTTTCTTTTTTTAGATAATTTGCTAAAATAGTTGAAGAGGCCAACTCTCCTACACTAACGATTTGGTCATAAATGTAATCGTATCCATCATGCACATCATCTTCAATCACCCATTCGATTTCTACAAAAATATCGTTGAGTAAACTGGCTGTTTCAGAATTCGGTCCAAATAAATTTTCGCACACTTCAAAATGTTTAGAGCGGACGGACTCATATAATTGGAATGCTTCTCCTGTTTGATTGAAATAAGCATTGACGATTCCTTCCAGTTGGTTGGTTACTTTTCCTATTGCAGAAACGACCACTAATAAGGGTTCTGGATGATTTTTTATAATGGAAGTGACATTTTTAATTCCTTCTATATCTTTTACAGAAGCTCCTCCGAATTTGAAAACTTTTGCCATAGTATACTTTGCTTAATTTTGCGTCAAAAATAATATAGTTTTTAATTTGGAATGCGAATAGTCGTAGGAATCCACTGCTTTTTCAGTTAAGAATTTCATAATGAAGCAATTGTCTGATACCAAACCCCTATTTTTGTCGTCTAAAGGCGGGTTACCCTTTCCATTTGATAAACCAAAATAATGATATGAAACTTCAACACTCCATTTCGATTTTAGTTGCAATTTTTCTTTTCAGTATTCATCTAAATGCGCAGACTGCAACCAACATCGTCGTTTCCACTTCCGATGATAAAATGATTATTGCTTATGACTTGGAAGGAAAAAAAGATGAAATCTATAATGTCAAATTACTTTTCAAAAAAGAAGATGGTACCATCATCGAACCTCGTTCTATAAAAGGAGATTATGGAAAGGTGGAATCGGGTGAAGGGAAAGCGGTCATCTGGGAAGTATATAAAGATTTGGATGAATTATCAGGAAAAATTGATCCAGAAATATTGGTAACTGAAGTGGTAACAAAAAAACCAAAGCCTACCGTTCAACCTACTCCAAAACCACCATCTCCACGAAATGGTCCAACCAGAAACAATCCGAATACTAACAATAAAAATGGAAATGATCCGATCACGAATGTATTAGATAATTTATTTCAAAAATACAGAGTTGGTTTTAAAGTTGGGTTAGGAAATTCGAATGTGGATTCAAACAGACGACCTAAAGATTTTTCAGAAGGTTTTAGTTATCAAGTCGGAACTTTTTTCAGGTGGAATCCTGCTCGTCGTGTTTATTTGCAAACAGAAATCTTGTATCACCAACATCTGTACGAAGAGACACTTAGCACATTGACACCCGATGATCAATTTTCTGAAAACAGAAATCATTATGGGCGTGCACAACTATTAGGAGGAGTTGCGCCATTTGGTATGGGGCTTTACTTCAACACTGGGCTTTACTATGGTCGATTGCTTGGAGGTAAAGAAAGAGTCTTTTTAGATGATATCACAACAGAAATTACTCATTTTGAAATCCCTGCGAATAATGGAATTGAAACGCCTTATCGAAAAAATGACTTCGGCTACATAGTTGGAGGTACTGTTAGTTTTTTTAAAGGCGCTTTTGCAGTTGGTTTTTTGTATAGTCGAGGTTTTGACAGCTATATTGATCCTGATTATTTTACAGGTGTGGCGAATTATGAAGATTGGAGAAAAGTAAATGAGAGTTTCCATTTTTATCTTTCAAAATCATTTTAACAACATTATTAATACATGAATTTTTTAAAAACCATTGCGCTTCTAATTCCTTTCTTCTCTTTAGGATTTTTGGAAACAACTGCTCAGGTTGAAATCAATTTTCCGAAAAAAAACAAGGAAGAGCTATCCAAAATGAGAAGTAATGCGGATATTGATCTATCTGGATTGTGGGAAGGAAAAGTGAGTCAATTAAATTGGATTGGACAACCAGAATTTAAAAGAGCAAAAGGAAAATTTCACGTCGAAATTGAACATAAAGGTAAAAACGTAACTGGTATGTTGGTTTGTAGAGTCAAATTTGCAGACAACAAAGGCTACCTTTCTTATGATAAATATTTCAAGGGGACCTGGGACGGCAATAGCTTGAAGTATGAGGATACGCATGTTGAAAATTATATCAATACCCATCGAGAATTGAGACATTTAGAAACTTGTCTTAAAACTGCGGATCTTGACTTTTATAGAAGTGAAGGAATGTTTCATCTGGAAGGGGAATGGCAAGGTGCTGGTCATTTTAGTGAAATTGCGTGTACACCTGGTAAGATAAAGTTGTCCAAAGTTCATGAAGAAGATTTCGCATTGGAAGAAGCACAGACTGTCAATGTCAATTTTTCTCAAAAAGACAATGGACCGGTGGACATTAAGTGGCAAGACAATCGGGTCAAAAAAATCAAAAACAGAAAGGTGAAATTTGGAAAGAAGATTGAAGTAAAACGTGATTATTTAAGCATCACGGTCTATGATCATAAAAAAGATGATGGAGATATCATATCCCTTAACTACAACGGCAACTGGGTGTTAAATAAATACCAAATCGATAATGAAGAACACAAGGTTGATGTGTTTTTAAATAAAGACGAGAAAGTCCCAAATTACTTAATTTTATATGCACACAACCTAGGAAAGCACCCACCAAATACCGTTGCGGTAATTGTTGATGATGGGCATTCTCGTCAGCGTTTTATCTTGAATGCAGATATGCACACAAGTGATGTTATTTATTTTGATTATAAGGCAGAATAATTGGATCTATGTTGAAAACAGTGGGTAATAAATTTACTTCATCAATCGAACTGTAATCAAAAAATATTGAGGCGTTTAATGAATATTAATAATTAATTATTTACGAACTCAAATCAACATAGAACCAAATAATTTTTATGATTAGTAAAACACTATTCTACTTTCACTAATTTATGTAAATTTCTCAAATCAGGGTGAATAAATTTTAGCAAGTAAGTTCCTTCTGGATAGTTTAGGATCGAAACTTTTCCAGTAATGACACCATTATAAGCGTTGAGCATTCCACTACTCACTCTTTTTCCTAACAAATTATACACTTCATAGTCTAAGTAATACGTATCGGTTAGTCCTTTTATTTCCACTTGAATAACTCCTTTGGTTGGATTTGGAAAAATTGCTACTGATTGTCCGAATGTTAGATTTTCGGTATCGGTGAGTACAGAAATTTGAATTGCTTCATTGAATGTGCAGCCAATGATATCACGAACAACCAGTATAAAGTTACCCGGTCCCACATTCTCAAACACATTACTTTCTTGATAGGTGATCCCCCCATTAAATGAATATTCTACCGGACCATTTGCATCTACTACATTGAAAGTAATAGTCCCATCTTGAGATGAAGTTGAAGTTGGTGGTTCAACCTCATAAGTAACTTGCATGGTACAGGTTTCGATTACTACTTCAAATGTGTATTCACAATTATTTCCATCTGTTACTGTAATGGTATAGTCATCTCCAGGCAAATTACTAAATACAGCACTTGTCTGAGGAGGTCCTCCATTCAAGCTATAAAATACAGTTCCACTCGTATTCAGAGAGGTCACCATAATCGTTCCGTCATTTGCTCCTACAGCTGATTCATTGGCAGTATCTGCTGTTGCGGTCACTGTGCATTCGAAAGGAAAGCAGAAGTTTTTAGTTTCGGAAGACCCAAATTCGCCTCCTGAAGCCAACACAATTCCATTTTCATCAACAATTTCATAGCTACCTTCACCAAAGCCACAACAAATACCATCACCATATGCATCGAAAATTGTGAAATTGTAACAACCATTAGGCAAACACCATGATTCTATGAATAGGGTTTCACTTAGATAACCATCGCCTTCCTGCAGTAAATTCCCGCTCAAATCTCTGACTTCCCAAGATGTTTCTAGCCCGAACAGATCTGTTAGTAAATTCAGTGTGATTGTGGCTCCAGCGAAAATTACTTCAAAGTTTCTGGACAACCCATCATTCCCCATTTCTTGATCAACCAAACCATTTGGATCAGAAGTATTGATTTCAATTGTATTGGTACCATCCACCAAGTCATTTAACAAAAAGCTTAATTCTGTGCTTTCTCCAGTTCCAAGAGATCCTGTCCACGGTATTGTAATTACGGTTCCCCCATTTAAAGAAAGATTGATATTAACTCCGGTCATTTCATCTTGTCCATAGTTCCTCAAGACATAAGTTATTTCATGCTCCGATGCACAAATAGGCGCATCGATTCCGTTGATACTTGAAATTCCTGCATCCCATCTTGTCAACTGCGTAATCGTTCTACTTATGGTATCATTAAACATATTTTGATCACCGTTCAATGAACTCCAAATTTTGAACTGATAGCCACCTAATGCAGACATATCTACTGTAGGAACAAAGGTGTGCGTGTGCATACTGTCAGGATCTAATACGACATTGATATTTTCTACAACTGGAGTCGATCCATTTACAGAATAGCTAATGTCGAAATTTCCTTGTTGTGTCAGTCCATAATTCTTGAATTGTACGGCTACAGATTCCGCATCGGTAAGGAAGGCGGAAGAAACCGGATTTTCAATTGCAAATGGTCCGACATCTATGGTATCTCTATTAACTTCAAAAGTCACAATCCTCGTATTCCAACTTCCGTCAGCACTCATATATTCACCTGTATACCAAAAAGTGCGGTCATTTACAGGATCTACAGCAATGGCAGAATAATCCCCCCATCTGTGAAATGGTGTATTAGCTTGTCCGGTGATAAATTCATTCTCATCTATTGATAACGTCCCCAAAGGATCACTCGATTTTCTTCCTGAAAACCTTAGTGATAAAAATTTGTCCGCTCCAGTAATTCCATAACCTATACCCATATTTCCATTCCCGTCAAGTGCACAGGATGCTAGAAATCGACTGTTGACATTGTCACCAAGTGTTCCTTCCTGATAAATTTCCCAGTCTCCTCCTGGATATTTTCTGAGTTCTGTCCATCGTACACCTGCGACGCTTCCTCCCGTAACATCTATTGTATGATTGCAAACAATCGTTTCATAAGCGCCAAAATTTCTGTATTGGGATCGATGCATGGTCACTTGTGGAATCACAGAAATCAAAAGACCATCTGGCTGTTCAACACAATCAAAAATAGTTCCTTGACATAAATCGCTGTCGAATGGCACTGTATTTAAAGAGGCAATATTTGATATTGAGGCCGTACTCGGGTTGGACCAATCCACATCAATTTCCCATAATTCCAATTGATCTTGTCCACCTTCCCATGCATCATCATAAATTCTAATAGCCATTGGCTTAGTAGTAGCCGGTGGCGTAGTTGTTCCATCTGCGTCAATCGCACCTGCAACTTGAAATCCACCACCACCAAATTTTTCTAAGCCAGTAAGCCGAACCATGTCTACATCTTCTTCACCATTTACCATCGCCATCTTATCCAATACATAAACTGGAACGGATGCTGAGGTTGGTTCGTTGGTTGTTATAATAAGATGGTCTGGCCAAACCCCAAATTTTGGATAATCTGGAAATTCAGGAGCAGTTACCGCATAGGCATTCCAATCCCCTAAAGGATCTGACGTTTCTGAATAAGCAATTAGCATCGCCGTATTCGCTTGTGTTGCAAACTCAGAGAACATCCACCTTTCTGTAAATTGATCATATAAAACAATCGGATCTCCTAAAGCAGGCAATCCAATGTCTTCCCAAAAAATACTGCCAGACGCTGGCCCATAAACCAGATTTCCTTCTTTGTCAAAAATTTTGATGGTGGTTCCGCCTCCACCATTGGTACATTGAAAATAATGATTGGGACCAACATCCCCATTTGTATCTGGAGGCAAAACACCTGCCGCTTCTCCCTGATTGACGCCATCAAAATTTAGAATGGCTTCAACAGGAACTGAAAAACTTTTTTCGGGACTTGGTAATTTTACTAGTGGATCCCCATTTTTAGGTTGCGCATCTTCATTGAAATATGCTCTAGCCCTGACACCTGCAAAATTGTCTACTATTTTGGGTTTATTTTTTTTCGTAGTACTCCTTTTTAGTTTGTCGGTTTTTAGATCTGGCAATTTTTCACCAAGATTTGAAATTTTTCCAAGCCATCTTGCTTTAGAAACTTGTGTTGTTATGCTTTGAGTCTCTGGTGTTTGAGCAAATGCAGTTTGAACCAGCATTAATAAACAAATCACTAAAGTTGAGAACAAGGAATTTTTTTTCATTGGAATCCATTTTTGTAAATAGAAAATTTTTTCTAATTGGTTGTGTTCCTAAAAATAGCAATAAACTTTGATGCAATTAAATGTCAATTCAGATAAATAAAGTATCTGTCAGAAATTATCCACAAACTGAAGAATTTGTTTGTTTTTGGTTTAATATTTCGCGGTTTATTAGACTGATTCGGGTAAGGAATGAAATAATGAGAAAGGATTATTCGCCAATTATTAATTGAGGACCACTAATTTCTTTTTTACAACTTTTCTATTTTTGAAATGAATTTCCACAATATACAATCCGGATGTCAGATTTGAAACTTCCATGAATTGGGTGTAATCATTGGTTGATAATACTTTTGTTGACTCCAATATTTTTCCAGCAATATCTGTCAACCTAATTTCAAAATTTTGATTTTCACTCAATTCAATATTTAAGTTGAAGATATCAGAAGTTGGGTTGGGGTAAAGTTCAAATTTGTTGACACCTAATTCGTTTTCCAAAGAGGTTGTGAACCCGACTGCTCCATTATAGGTCGTTATACAGTTATTAGCATCAGTTATGGTAACATAGTATACACCAGGTGGTAAGTTGGTAGCAAGATTTGTTGTTTGATTGTTCGTGTTTTCATCCCATTGATATTGATAGGGAGCGGTTCCACCATTGACAACTATTTGCAGCGACCCTACACTCATATTGCTTGGCGACCCTATACTGATAATATCTAACTGAAAGGCGGAAGGTTCATCAATAAAATAGTTTGGACTGTGGGTGACACAACCATGTGCATCCGTTACCGTTACATTATAAATCCCACCAGGCAATGCTGAAATATTTTGGATGGCTTGATTGTTACTCCATGCAATATCATATGGAGCAACCCCTCCCATTATGTCAATATCGATAGCGCCTTCCGATGCTCCAAAACAGGAGTTGCCATATATTTCTAACAAACCAATTGCCAGCTCATTGGTTGCCTCCACAATCTCAATCGTATCAATCAAATGTTGGCATCCATTGGCATCAGTAACGGTTGCAAAATAATAGCCTCCAGATAAATTGCTGAGGATTGGAGTCGTTGCTCCATTATTCCATTGATAATCATAAGGAGCTGCTCCCCCGAAAGTAGTCACATTGATCAGACCATCAGCTGCTGCGACGCAGGTAACATTTTCTACGATATTGATATTATAATTTAAATTGACACCTGGTTGTTCGACCTCGATAACGGCAGTTGAGGAGATACATCCGGCTGCATCTTCAACATAAACATCATATACCCCAGTTGTCAAATTCTCTTGATCTTCATTTGGATTCCCATTGGACCAATGAAAAGTATAGGGAGGCTGACCGCCAAATGTGCTGATAGAAATTTGACCTGCAGTTGCATTGTTACAATCATTGTGAACCACTTGATCTAAAGTAGTAATGACAGAAGTCGGTTCTGTTATTGTCAAACTAGGTGAAATATGAATACATCCATTGGCATCCGTAATAGTAACATCATAAGTGTTGGGTCCAAGATTTGAAATCGTATCAGATGCATATATTGAAATATGATTTTGACCAGCACTCCAATTATATTGAAATGGACTTGTCCCTCCGACTATTTCCACCATAACTTGCCCATCTGACGCGTTGTAACAACTAACATCCATTTTGACCATATCATTCGTTGTCATTGAGGATAATGGCTCAAACAGAGAGATGACGGAAGTAAATTGTTGACATCCATTGGCATCCGTCAACGTCAATGAATAATCATCTGCCCCTACATTTATTAAATCTTGTGTGACATTGCCATTACTCCATTGATATGTGAAAGGTGAGACGCCACCAACGACTGTGATATCAATGACTCCATCTGTTGCTCCGACACAATCAATTTGCTCAAAATTCACGACATCTACATAAATCCCATCCGGTTCCACAATTGGAATATTTTGCAAAATTACTTCACATCCGAAAGCATCTGTCACTGTTACATCATAAAGTCCTGCTGCTAAATTTGTAGCCATGGAGCCCGTATCTCCATTACTCCAACTATAACTTAACGGAGCAATCCCACCATTGGTAAATAGCTGAATCATCGCATCCGCTTCTCCTTCACACGAAATATGTTGCAAATCCATCACCTCTGGTTGCAATGGAATCGGCTCACTGATAGTCGTCGAATGAATATCTGTGCATCCACCAGCATCAATGATTGTAACAATATAAATACCAGGTTCAATATCCACTAAATCTTCAGTCGTGCTTCCGTTGTTCCAAAAATAAGAGTAAGGTAATAGTCCACCAGAAACTTCTACATCCACCATTCCATTTTTAGCACCATAACAATTTATTTGTTGCACCTGATTGATATTGCTTACAAAGGCACCCTCTTCATTCAAGGCGATGGTGGTGGAAATAAAAACGCACTCATTTGCATCCGTCACTGTAACTTGGTATTCGCCTGTAGAAAGGTCATTCACACTTTCTGTTATCTCGCCATGTGACCAAAGATAGGTATAGGGTTCGACACCACCCGAAGTGGATATTTGTATATACCCATTGCTGCCATTTGTGCACGTGACGTTATGTATGGCATCAATCGTCAGGTTTAGAGTTGGTGCTTCTGTTACATTAATTTGTTGAGAAATAATATTGCAGCCCAATGCATCTGTGACCGTGTATTCATAAATTCCTGCAGGCAAATTGGCTTGATCTGCTGCAGTTGACCCGTTACTCCAAAAATACGTGTAAGGAGTTGTCCCACCAGTCGTTGTTATTTCAATAAAACCATTAAGTGATCCATGACACAGAATATTTTGAACTTGATCAAATTCAGTTTCCAATACTGACTTCTCTTGAATTTCAACAAAATTAGAGATGACACTACATCCATTGGCGTCGGTAGCAGTCACTGCATAACTACCTGGTTGCAAATTAAAGATATCTTCAGTTGCTTCACCATGACTCCAATCAAAACTGTACGAACCAGTACCACCACTTACAGAAATATTAATAGCCCCATCATCACTTCCAAAGCAATCAATATGTGTTACTTCATCAATAATAATTTCAATTGGTGCTGGATCACTGACTTGAATGGTATTTGAAATTATAGAACAATTATTAGCATCTGTAATTACAACACTATAATTACCAACACCTATTTCATCCATATTTTGTGTTGTTTGACCGTTGTTCCAATTGAAAATGTAAGGAGGATTTCCACCTGATACTTCAATCTCAATCGTGCCTGTAGCTTCTCCAACACAGTCTGGCGATTTTATAGTATTCGCATCAATATACAATGGTTCAGGTTCTTCAATAAAAATCCCTGAAAGGATACTTGTGCATTGTCCGTCTGAAACGGTGACATCGTAAAGTCCTGGTGCAAGATTGGATACATCTTCAGTTGTACTACCATTACTCCAAGTTGCAGAAGGATTGTTACCAGACATGGTGATGTCGATGGCACCATCATTTTGACCAGGACATGAAATTGAGGTTGTGCTGATCAAGGTTGCATTTGCAGCTGGTCCCTCCACAGTAAGTAAAGTTTGCGGAATCACGACCAGACAACCTTCACCATCTTCAATCGTAACCCGATAAGCACCTTGTACTAAATTTGGAATACTAAATGAAGTCATGATGCCACTTGATGAACCACTATTGGGTCCTGTCCAAGTATAACTGTATGGAGGTGAACCAAAAGGTGTCAAGATAATTTCACCATCGGCCGCATTGCAGTCACTCACAGGACTTACCTGATCAATCGATACACTTATTGTGTAGCTGTTGATATTCATGGAAGCTACTCCAAAACACCCATTTGCATCGGTTATGGTTACTTCATAATTGGTAATTCCTCCTTGTGGATTTGAGGCTGCGGTGATGGATTCAGTAGTTGCTCCTGTATTCCACAAGTAGGTATATGGTGGCATACCAGCACCCTGCGTCAATCCCGTTATTGTTTTGTTAGAACCATCGCATGCGTTGATCGTACCTATCGGATTAATGCCAACACTCATGCTGTTATTGACATTAATTGTGACTGGTATTTCATCAGAACAACCTCTTGCCGTTGAGGATCGTATATAATAAGTGGTGGTCGTTAGAGGATTCACAATTGGAGTCGCCATGTAGTTTGCTGCTGTTGTTGGCGTTCCAGTATGATAGCTAGTGATTCCGTGTGCATCATTGGTATCATAAATTCCAATCGATGATAAGTCAAAATTCGTCCCTGCACAAATAGTTGGTGTGTTGCCAACCACAACCAAAGAAGGTGCTTCATCTACCTCAACTATAATTGGAATTCGACTACTTTTGCAAACCCTCATCAGATCTAAATTGGAGTTTGGATTTCCTATTGAAGCGGCAATGCAATTGGCATAGTCAGTCGCTGAGTTGGTCTCATTGGCACCAGTCAAAGTAATTGTATTTCCTTGTCCGCAACCGGAACTTACATTGACACCATTTCCAGTCCAAGGCAAATCCGCACTTGTAATGTTATACCCATTTATATTGATGTCGAAATTAGAAATAGCACTAGATTGCCAGCCCCAAAACAATGCATCGACCACTTGTCCTGTATTGTTTACAATCATCGCCCAACCAGCAAATGTAGGATAACTTCCTGCATTCCAAATAATATTATTTCCTAAATAATTGGAACCTGCCGTAGCATCATCTGATCGATAATCAATTTCATTAGCGCTCATACTCCCTAAGTTCCATTGAGTTGTATTTACCGAATTTATATTGTTATAATTATTGCTTAATACAACGGACCATCCAGTAAAATCTGTAGCTTGCCCAATGTTTTGAATTTCGATAATATCTTCGGCACCTAAGTCAACCTCAGATATTCTGAGACCTGGAAATAAGACAGTCGAATCTACCAAGTAGTACGTTGTCGAATTATCCAAAACAGGTGTAGTGAATATATTTCCATTTGCAATTGGTGTGTTAGAAGTTGGTGAATTAAACCAATAAAACGTACCAGTTGGAAACATGGTCGGTGTCAAAGTAGCGGTTTCACCTTTACAGACAATTGCAGAATTGACAGCGGGTGTTGGAAAAATGGAGTCATCATTATTCCCATTACAATTTTCATCTTCCCCATTGCAATTGATTTCATTTGCACTTGGATGAATATTGCCATCTTGATCATTACAATCCTCATCGTTGGCTACAAAACCTGTTGGAATAATAGTGTCGCAAGATCGCATAATCGAATTCGCATCTCCGAAACCATCCATATCCGCATCTTCATAAAATATATTTTGAGGAACCCCTAATGACTGGGAACCATAAAATTTAATTTCATCAATTGCAATATCTCCCGTATATCCCGTACCCGAAATCCCAACGAATCTAAATTGTACGACTTGTCCTTCGTAAGCACTTAAATCTACATAATTCTTTTCCCAGAAATCACCTTGATTGCCACTTTTGGTGACCAAAGTACTCCAATTCGCTCCACCATCTGTGGTAATTTCCAACAATAAACTTCCAATTGCTGGTCCAAAAAGATGAGAATAAAAAGACAGATGACAGTTGCCTGTACTAGAATTTATAGCCATGCAATTTGACATTAACACTGCCTGTTTTCCTCCTGAACAATTGTTGCCAGAAGTTTCCATATAAATATAATTTCCAGTAGCACTTACATCTTGCTGAGGTCCTGTATTAAAAGATGGAGTTGGTGTATTGGCAACCAGCCAGTCGAAATCACTATTTCCATTCAACCAGATTCCTGTAATTGGACAATTGGCCCCACAAGCAGCATTACAAATGGATTGGCTATCGAAATTTTCAACTTCAGAAACTGGCGGGGTCAAACAATCTGTAGTGATCATAACCGGGCAAGCATTGGTAGAACAATTTCCATTCCCACAATCTGCTCGTATATAAAAATCATAATTGGTGGATGGACTTAACCCTGAAATCGAAAATGGTTGAATTACTGGACAAGAAAGTAAAATAGTCGTTCCATTGAATGCCGCACAATTACCTGGTGTAAATCCAGATGGACCATATTCAACAATGACCTCATTACAACTTCCTTGTACATTCCACGTTAAGTCTACTGAATTTGCTGACACCGTGTTGGCATCTAAATCGGTTGGTTGGAAACAAACGTTTGCGTCAAAAACAATTTCGAAAAATTCTAAAGTACCCGTATCACTTCCTGCATCGTCGCAAATTTCTAACACCCATATTCCGTTTGGGTCAGAAGCATCATAATAGCTTGAAATTGGGTTTTCGGGAACATATTTTCCAACAAAGGGTGTTATGCTGGACTCGATATCCGGTGTTCCACATTCTCCTATCACAAATGATGCAAATGTATTACAAGTGATATCAAATGGATCTCCATAATGATCGCCACTACTTCCATTATCTGTAGACAATTCTACTTGAGCGCCTGAAGGAGAGGTCAGAAAAATTTCCATATCCGCAATCCACGGATGCTGAATGATAATTCTTATTTCATCGATAATGACATCCGTACCTAATTCACTTCCAATAGAGGTATTTACATCAATTAAAAATTCATTGGCACTGGTACAGCTATTGTCTGGAATTTCCATCCCAATTCCACATGGTGTTGGATTTGGTAATAAGGTGGAAAAAGTAAAAGGAACACTCCAAGGACTCGGTGCTTGTCCAACACATCTTGCACGCACATAAAATTGATACCTACTACCAGCTGACAAACCAGTCAATGAAAAAGGATTGTTAGCGACATTGGTATAAGTAGGCAAATTGGTCGGAAGTGATCCATATTCAACAATTTCAATATCCCAAGCAGTCGTGCTTTGTATATTGTTTTCATTCCATTGAAGGGTAACGGAAGTGGACGTTATATCAGTCACAGATAAGAAAGAAGGTGCAGTGCAGACATTGCAAATATCGGAAGAGTTGTCAGCGAAAATATTTATTACGCTAAGACACAGGCATAGGAATATAATCCTTTGCGCGCACAAGGTGATTAGCCCTGAGCAAGTCGGAGATTTTGGGAAGACTTTTCTCAATTTTTCGTTTTACTAACCGTTTAACTGAATTTAAAGCAGATTAATTTTAAATCAGTTGAGAAATCATATTATAAAATAACAAAATGTGATTCTATATATAATCGTCTCAAAGGAATAGAAAGCTGCTCTTAGGTACAAATTATTTGATACTTTGTATTGACAGATATTCCTTTAGTAAGCGTGATGGTAAATGTAGAAAGATTTCTTTTGTTGAAAAAGGATATTAACGATTAATTTGAAGTGTAGTTGGTTGGTTTTCAGTTGATGGGATGATTAACCATACTATTTTTAAAACATCCAGACATTGAAAGACATTTAAGGGGGACGGGAGGATATTGGGATCAGTTTAGGTTTTCATGTCTTTTGAAAATACATTTTTCCTTATAACAGCGACCGAGGGATAACCTCGGTCGAACACACTGAATTTTGTGTTTTGATATCACTAGTTGATGCAAAATACAATTTTGCTTTTACCTCGACTGAACGAATCGTTGGCAGTTACGTTGACTCGCTACCCTACTACGATATTAATCATCTTCTTTGGTACAACAATAACTTTACGTACGGTCTTTCCTTCTGTCCATTTTTGAATCTCTTCCATGGCTAGTGCAACTTTTTCCATATCTGCATTAGACATATCTACTGCGAATTTTGAGATTGCACGTTTTTTACCATTGATACAAATTGGGTAGGTGATTTCATTTTCCGCGACATACTTTTCTTCGAATTTTGGAAATCCAGAAAGATGGACGGAAGTATTGTTTCCTAATTTTTCGTATAACTCTTCTGTCATAAAAGGAGCGAAAGGTGCCAATAATCGAACGAGTGGTTCAAGGATCGCTTTCTTACTACTTTTTAATTTCTTTAATTCATTAACAGCCACCATGAATCCGGAGATACACGTATTGAATGAAAAACGCTCTACATCATCGCACACCTTTTTGATGGTTGCATGAAGTACTTTCATTTCTTCTTTTGTTGGTGCTTCATCCGTCACCATCCAATTGCCGTTGTCGTCATAAAACATACTCCAGAATCTACGTACAAAACGCCAAACGCCATCAATTCCTTTTATATCCCATGGTTTGGATTGTTCGATTGGGCCCAAAAACATTTCATACATTCTGAATGTATCGGCACCATGTTCCGCGACTACATCATCAGGATTTACAACATTAAAATAACGTTTAGACATTTTCCCTACCTCTGAATCGGTAATCAGTTTAGAATCGGTGACACCAGCTTGTACCGGAGTGAATGCACCTTGATGGTAAGTACCCATCCCGCATTCAAAAATAGCATCTTTATAACCCGGTCTCCAATCAATAAATTCTCGAATGCCTTGCATGGTCAAATGAGATTCTGAAGAACCATAGTCCGTCATGAAATCAGCATGAACGGGTAATTTTGAAAATGCGGTGATTCCTTTTTTTTGCGCTAAAGATGAACACATAAAATGATGATGTCCATTCTTCTTTTCTTTTAGCAGATAGATATACTCGATGACCCCTTGAATCATTCCCTGATTAATCAACTTTTTGAATGGCTCTTTGGTTGGAACCAATCCATAATCAAATAAAACTTTGTGCCAAAATCGAGAATACAACAAATGACTCACGGCATGCTCTGTTCCTCCAATGTACAAATCCACATCTTGCCAATAGTTTACTGCTTTTTTTGAAACAAACTCTCCATCATTGGTTGGATCCATGTACCTTAAAGCATACCAGGACGAACCAGCTGTTGCCGGCATTGTATCTACTTCTCTTCTTTTCCCAGGCACTTCATTGACCCATTCCTCATTTTTTGAAAGTGGAGACTTCCCACCATGCCCCGGTTTGAAATCATCAATCATAGGTAACTCTACCGGTAGCTCATTATCTGGTACCGCATGTGCGATTCCAGCATCATCAAAATAAATTGGAAAAGGTTCTCCCCAATATCTTTGACGACTGAAATTCATATCTCTCAGTTTGTAATTGATTTGTCGAGTACCGATATTGTCTTTTTCGATTTTACCCAACATATAAGCTATCGCCTCTTTTACTTCCATCCCATTGATGAGATCTGAATTAATCATCACACCAACTTTGTCAAAATCTTTTGCATCCGGATATTTAGAGCGATCCACAACGGGAATAATTTCCAATCCGAATTTTTTGGCAAATGCATTATCTCGCTCATCATCACTAGGTACTGCCATAATCGCACCTGTACCATAATCATTTAATACATATTCGGCAATCCAAATCGGAATCTTTTTGTTATTAATCGGGTTGATGGCATAACTTCCTGTGAATGCACCAGTCACTTCTTTAGCTTCTGACATTCGATCAATTTCAGATCTGGACTCAACGTATTTTTTGTATTCGTTGATTTCATCGACATTGCCCGGTTGCGTTAATTGTTGAACTAACTCATTTTCTGGAGCCAATACCATGAAGGTAGCCCCATATATGGTATCTATTCTAGTTGTAAAAACTTCAATTTTCACATCCGAATTCTCAACAGGAAAAAACAATTGCGCTCCTTCGGACTGACCAATCCAATTAGACTGCATTGCTTTTAAAGAATCAGACCACTCCAAATCTTTCAGATCATTTAACAATCTATTTGCATAAGCAGTTACACGTAATGCCCACCCTTTCATTTCTTTCTTAATAACAGGATGTCCGCCACGATCGGATACGCCATCTTTTACTTGATCATTTGCCAAAACAGTTCCTAAACCTTCACACCAATTGACATACCCGATTTTTTGGTAAGCCAAGCGATAATTCATCAGCACTTCACTTTTTACCTTTTCATCCATAGCTTTCCACTCTTCAGCTGTGAAACCTGTTGGATGAGAATGATCTGCATTCACTTGTTGATTTCCATTTTTTTCAAATTCAGCGATCAAACTTTCAATGGGCATTGCTTTGTCCGCACCTTTATCATAGTAGCTTTCGAATATCTTTTTAAAGATCCACTGCGTCCATTTATAATATTTTGGATCGCAGGTTCGCACTTCCCGATCCCAATCAAAACTGAAGCCCAGATTGTCCAATTGCACTCTATACTTCGCAATATTATCAGCCGTACTTTGGGCAGGATGAATTCCACTTGTGATAGCATATTCCTCAGCAGGTAATCCAAATGCATCAAACCCCATTGGATGCAAGACATTGAACCCATTCATTCTTTTGTATCTCGAATAAATATCGGAAGCAACATAACCTAACGGGTGTCCTACATGCAGTCCCGCCCCTGAAGGATAGGGAAACATGTCCAACACATAAAATTTAGGTTTGGATTCGTCTAATTCGACTTTATAAATTTTATCTTCCTCCCATTTCCTTTTCCACTTTTCTTCTATTGCTGCTGAGTTAAATTCCATAATTCTATTTTGTAGTATTGCGGTCTAATTTGAGGTGCGAAAATACATTTTTTGAAGGAGAATAAGTATGTCAAAGTTAAAAACCAATTGGTTGGAACTTTCGTTTCCTTAAAATCATTAAATTAGTAGTATCTTTAATACAAATTTTCACACAATTTGAATCATATACTTAGCGGTGCTAGGTGCTATTATAAACTAAAAATACTAATCATGATCAGGAGTCTTTTAAAAGTTGGGTTAATGTTGGCCGTTGGATTAATCGGCTACAATTATTTCTTTGGAAACGCTGAAGAGCAAGCTTCCAGTCGTAAAATTGTCGGAAAAGTTGCGGATGCAGGGAAAGCAGTCGGTGGCGTTTTTAAGGGAGAATATCAGAAATTTAGAGACGGCAAATATGACAATGCCATTTCAAAAATCGGTGGAGCATTGGATAAAGGTAAGGAGAAGCTGAAAGGCGGAACAGTATTGTTGAAAAAGATCGATGATTGGACCGAACGTCAGGCTGAATGGCGTCAAACAAAAAGAGATTTGAAGAAGCAGCTCAAGGAAGCCGGTTCTGATGCGGATAAATCAGAAGAAATTCAACAAGCAATTAAGCGGCATAATGAGGAAGCAGAAGCTTTAAAGGCGGAAGGAAAGAAATTGCAAGAAGCTGCTGAGCAAGAAGGGGCGGAAGAGTAATTATACATTAGAAATTTAAAAAATATAAATTGGACCTTTATTCGTGAGCGCGGATGGGGGTTTTTTTTGTTTGGAGGGTTTGGGATTGTTGCCGGGAGTAAGGATAGACTACTTATTGTTATATTATCTTAAATTGACAAAGGTTGAATACGCGTTGAGGGCTAAGGCTCCTCAATCCAGGGCTTAGTGCAGGTCAAACCACACATGGATTTATAAGAAGTGCTAGTAATTACAACTAGATGTTGGGAGGATTAAGATTTCCTTATAAGCGTCTAGAGGGGCTGATAGCCCGCTAAACGCAATCAACATGGCCTAAATAGGAGTTCTAAATTTAACTTTCAACGAATTGACTGTATATTGTTATATAATTTCAATGATTACATGTCAAACTATGCGAAAAATTTGTAAGTTCACATTTTTTTATCCACACTGAACTTTATTGAAAAGTCAGAAATAAAACATACTAAACCTATGGTTAATAAATATGCTGAATTTGAATATGAGCATTTTTATCATGTATTCAATAGAACAAATAACAAAGTAATACTTTTTCGATGCAATGAGAATAAACGATATTTTCTTGAACTTATTCAAAAACGACTTTGTGGATACTTGAAGATTTATGCCTATGCATTGTTAGGAAATCATTTTCATTTAGCGGTATCTGTTCGGGATTTGACAGAAATAAAAAATCATATTTTAACCATTCCAAAAGAAGAGCAAACTAAAACAGAAACTGAATGCTTAGAATCTGAAATAGATGAAATGAATATTCATGATTTCATCTCCACACAATTTGCTCGAGTATTCAATAGTTATGCGCAAGCTATCAATAAGCGATATAAAAGAAAAGGACATCTCTTCCATTCACCATTTAATACAAATTGTAGTCTAAAATTAAAAAGGAAAGTAATTTTTCGCACTTGATTTATTATATCCACCACAACAGTCGAAAGCATGGCTTGGTGAGTGATTATCTTTCAGATCGCTGGCATAGCTATCACGAAATCTTGTAAGCTAATGATTTCCCCATTGAGCGTAAATTCCTTTTTGAATGGTTTGGTGGTGTTGAAGAATTTGTAAAATATCACCAAGGAAAATATTTGGAGAAGGATTTTAGAGCGGTATGGATTGAATAAAAAATTGTCGTTAGGTTAATGATTTCCTATAGAACAATTAGGGCTTCAAACCCTCTAATTGCGATCATGATTGTTTGTAGGAGTTAGTTTTCAATTCCATAACAGGTAAAAAACGCCTAGTAATATCAGTCTTCAAATTTCCCAACAATTTTAAATCCATATTTCAGATAAAATTCAGTCTCATTACAATCAGCATCTAATGTGATTTTTGAAAAACCTCTTTTCTTTACTTCGTGAATTAAAATTTCCAACATAAAATTTCCGCATCCATTCCCCATATATCTGGATCTACAAAAAAATTATATAAGTTTAAAAATCCTCAAAGGCTTCTCAAACTATGCCAACCGCTCCCGATCTGCCTTCTTCATCCCCTTCACAACCATATCATAGGAGTGATCAATCATTCCCATTAAAGTTTCATGGTCTAATGATTCTTCAAAAGCAACCGTATTCCAATGTTTTTTATTCATGTGAAAACCTGGTTGTACTTCGGGGTATTTTTCACGTAATTCAATGGCATATTCAGGATCGCATTTTAAGTTGACGGTAAATTCTTCTCGACCCAAGCCTGTTGCTGCAAACATCTTGTTAAGTACTTTAAATACTAATGTCACATCATCAAAAGGAAAGCTTTCGGTGACTTCTTTTTTGGATAAGCAGTAGGTTCTAAATTCTTCTATGTTCACGGGTTTGACAAATTATAAATTGAAAAATATAAATTATAAATAGGACAACTTGGACGCAGGACTAATCGTTAGGACGCGAGATTAATTTATAATGTATAATTTAAAATATGATCAAAGTACGTGAGTACGTGAGTGCATGAGCGAGTGAGTACGCATGGCCCGCGAACTCATGCGCTCTGATCATATTTTACATTTTTAATTCTTCTAAGCGAAGCTTGATGAAACCACCAATTCCTTAGACCCCTTCGTATACTTATAAAACCCTTCCCCACTCTTTCTACCTAATTTACCTGCCATCACCATGTTAGAAAGTAAAGCACATGGAGCGAATTTTGGATTTCCAAAACCATCTTGCATCACTTTACAAATGGAATGAACGACATCTAATCCGATAAAATCAGCCAACTGTAATGGTCCCATTGGATGACCCATTCCTAATTTCATCACAGTATCAATTTCTTCGACTCCTGCTACCCCTTCATGCAAGGTATTGATCGCCTCATTAATCATTGGAATTAAAATACGATTGGCCACGAATCCTGGGTAGTCATTTACTTCTGTTGGAACTTTCCCTAAAGTTTTTGACAATTCCATAATGGTATTGGTGACTTCATCCGTAGTTGCGTATCCTCTGATTACCTCTACCAATTTCATGATCGGAACTGGATTCATAAAATGCATACCGATTACTTTTTCAGGACGGGAAGTGACGGCTGCGATTTTTGTAATGGAAATAGATGAGGTATTGGTTGCAAGAATGGCGTTGGCTGGTGCCGTTTCATCCATTGACTTAAATATTTTCAATTTCAAATCTACATTTTCGGTGGCAGCTTCTACGACCAGGTCGGCATTTTCGACTGCAGGTTTTAATTCGGTGAACGTCTTTATGTTGTCAAGCGTATTATTTTTATCGACTTCCGTGATTTTCTCTTTTGCAATCATTCTGTCCAAATTCTTGGTAATGGTTGCCACTGCCTTATCCAATGCCTCTTGTGAAATATCGACTAATGAAACCTTAAAGCCTTTCATTGCAAAAACATGCGCAATTCCATTTCCCATTGAACCGGCACCTATAACTGTTACATTTTTCATTGTTTATTTTTATTTAAAATCAGGTTGATTATTTTGATGAACGAAAATAGAAAAAAAGGATAAGACTCTTAAACCTCGACTTACTTATTTAAGTCTTAGAATCCATTAATGCTATGGTTTTCAAAATCTGATTAAAAAGGTTTTTAACTTTTTGAAATCTTCTAAATATACTTTACGATTATAGAATAAGACATTTAGCGGATCATTTTAAATTTCTCTCAATAGTTTCATATTGCCCTCGCCGGGCGGCAATCCTTTTTCCCAGATGAAAAAGTATTCAAAAAATCCTGGCTTTATTCAGTTTTTAACGCTCCAAAAGTTCTAAAATACGAAAATGAAAAAACTCGCTCAACAATACTTTTTCAAGCTTAACACTATTGCTATGCAAGCAGGCAAGCTTTTACCGTATGCTTCGTTTGGCTCTTACAATTTTCATTTCTTAACGAATTTTAAAACTTTTTCTACTAAACTGAATAATGCCAAAAGTGAAATTCAACCTTCTTTTTTTAAGAAAAATTTGAGTCTTTCCAGTAACAAGTTTAACAAGTTGTTATTGTCCAATACTTTGAGAAAATATCAAAATTTTGAGTATGAAAACTTAAAAAACAGTTTTAGGGCATATTGAATACCCTCTACTCAAAGGCTTCTAGAACTGCCAAAAAATTAAACAAAACTTTTCCATACCTTTAAATTCAAAATCAGAAATTTTAACAAAATCCACTAAGCGGGGAAATTACGTCTGAGTAAAAATAAACAAAGTTATTTCATAACAAAAAAACTAATTCTTGAAACCACTTTATCGAATTATACTTTTTACATTTATATTGTTAGTAAATGTTTCGCTGACGGCACAATCTGATACTTCTTTAGCAGATATTGGCGGGTTGATTAATTTAGATTCCATCACAGTAACAGCAAGTCGCGCGGATTTTAATGTACAGGACTTTATTGATATGGTTATAGAAGACGAGAGTTTTTATACTGCATTTCGCAATATTCGATTTTTGAGTTATGATTCTGAAAATGAAGTCAAGATGTTTGACAAAAAAGGAAGAGAAAAAGCTTCATTTAGAAATAAAATTCAACAAAATTCAATTGATGATTGTCGGACCATGAAAGTGTTGGAGGAAAATATTACAGGGAATTATTTTAAACGTAAAAAGAAACACAGATACTACACTGGAAAATTACATGATCGATTATTTTTGACTCATGGCAAAATTTGTGAAGCCAGAAAAATTGGACCACCAACGGCACCTGATTCCAAAATGGAAAAACATATTCAATCGCTAAAACGTTTAATTTTTAATCCAGGAAAAAAAGTGGATGTCCCATTTATTGGTAATAAAACAGCGATTTTTTCTGAGAAAATGGCACCTTATTATGACTACGCTATCACGTCCAAAATTTATGGGGATTCTATTGATTGTTATGTATTCAAAGCAATTGTAAAACCTGAATTTCAAATTCGGAAAAAGGATAAAACTGTGATCAAAGATTTGGAAACTTACTTTGATAAAAGCACGTTTCAAGTAGTAGCACGTCATTATCAATTGGCCTATTATGGAGCTGCTTTTGACTTTAATGTCACAATGGATATTGAACTGGACAAAGTATTGGACCAATATATTCCGATTAAAATCAAATACGATGGCTGGTGGGATGTGCCGGCTCACAAACCTGAGATATCAAAATTTAGCATACAATTTGCCAATTATCACAATAAATAAATATCTTAGTGTATATTTTACTAAAAGGAAATAAAAATCAATGATTGCAATTGCTGATGGAGGTTCTACCAAAGTCGACTGGCGCATTATGTTCAATGGACGGGATGCCTACACCTTTAGCTCAAAGGGCTATAATCCTTTTTTCTGGAAATCCGATGCGGTAACAAAAGATTTAATGAGTACGCTACCCGCTGCCTTAGATCCAAATGCTATAGAAGAAGTTCATTTTTATGGTTCTGGTTGTTCTGATCAATCCCGCTGTGAAATCATTGAAATTGCTTTTCGAAAAGTATTTCCGAAAGCAAAAATCTTGGTGGAACATGACTTACTTGCAAGTGCGCGTGCAACTTGTGGGATAAGTCCTGGAATTGCTTGTATTTTAGGGACTGGATCCAATTCCTGTGAATATGATGGTAATGACATCTCCGATAATGTGACCAATTTAGGTTTTATGATTGGAGACGAAGGAAGTGGTGGTCAATTAGGGAAAAAAATTGTTACCAGCTATTTTTATAGAGAAATGCCACTTGTATTGCGAGAAAAATTAGAGGCAGATTATAACATGGAGAAGACGTATGTTTTGGATAAAATTTATGTTGAAAAATCACCAAATGTCTATTTGGCAAAGTTTTCAAAATTTTGTTCTAATAACAAAACACACCCGTTTATTCAAAAATTGGCTAAATCTGCCTTTAATGAATTTGTTGAGAGACATGTTTTAAAATATAAAGAACACAAAACTTACCCAATACACTTCATTGGTTCGGTAGCTTATCATTTCAAACCAATTTTGCAAGAAGTCATCGAAGCACATGATTTAAAAATGGGAATGGTCATTAAAAAACCTATTGACAACTTAGTTCGTTTTCATTTAGGTCAACAAATTGTACAATAAATTTATGGCAAAAAAAATTAAAAATATTGCAGTCTTTTCTTCTGGTGGTGATGCACCCGGGATGAATGCAGCGATTCGTGCAGTTGTGAGAACGGGTACTTACTATGGTTTGAATGTTTACGGTATTATCGGTGGATATGAGGGTATGATCAAAGGTAAGTTTAAGAAAATGGAAAAACGAGGTGTCGGAAATATTCTTCACCGTGGGGGTACTGTTTTAAAAACTGCCAGAAGTATGGAGTTCATGACCAAGGAAGGTCGTGCCAAAGCATATAAATCACTAAAAAAGAAAAAAATCGATGCCTGTATAGCCATTGGTGGCAATGGTACTTTTACAGGAGCAAAAGTTTTTACTAAAGAACATAACATTCCTTTCATCGGAATTCCTGGTACGATTGACAATGATTTGTATGGCACCGATTACACCATTGGCTTTGATACAGCTCTGAATACAGCAATGGAAGCAATCGATCGTATCCGTGATACCGCTGATTCTCATAATCGTGTGTTCTTTGTTGAAGTAATGGGAAGACATTCTGGTTTTTTGGCATTGGATACTGGTATTGGTACAGGTGCAGGAGGCATTGTCATCCCAGAAAAGGAAACTCAAATTGAAGATTTAATACAGTTGCTCAAGAAAAATGCAACTCGCAAAAAACTATTCAGTGTCATCATCGTTTCGGAAGGAAATAAAATGGGTGGTGCTCCAGAAATAGCCGCTATTATCAAAAAAAGATTTACCAATTTCGATACGCGTGTCACCGTCATCGGTCATCTTCAACGAGGTGGCTCTCCTACCTGCATGGATCGTGTGCTGGCGAGTCGGCTTGGCTTTGAAGCCGTCAATGCTTTGCTCAACAATAAATTAAATGTCATGGTTGGCATCACTAATAATGAGGTCAATTACACTTCTTTCAAAAAAGCGATTTCTAAAAGTAAGCCGATTGATTTGCGATTGTTGGAGATGGCTGAGATCTTGGCTATGTAGGTTTTGGCTTTTACTATCTATTTTTACAACCACTAAAAGATTAATTCCTATTTCGTAAGTATCCCTGTCAGCCGTCATTCAGGCAGGCATCCTCTAATTCTCAAAGCGAATAGTCCTTCCTTTTATAAAAAAGAAAGGATGCTGCGTGAGTATGCAAGTCCACGTACCCAAACGCAATGGTCATCATATTTTAAATTTTTAATCGAAAATTTTAAATTGTAATAACCATCCTTCCCACCCTCATCTTTTCAAACATATTTATTTCACTAATTTATATTCATAATTACCTGTTAGTCAGATTATTATATACACATTATAACAATTAACAAACAATTTGTTTTAATTTATTTATTTTAATGAAACATTTTGTTTTATATTTGCTGTTGTGAACGTGATATGCTATTTATTAGAATTTTAAAACAATGATTATGAACAACAACTACACGAATGTTCCACCGACTGTGGAATGGGTTTGTATCACTGACACTACTAAAGAAAACGCTACTACAAATGAGGTGACGACTCCATCTGTCAATCCACAACCCATCGTTATTGAAAGAGATCGTAAAGATACTTTTTTATATGCAATGATGATTGCTGTGATGTTGTTTTTAGCCTATAATAATAACCATCATCCTGCTCCTGTATCTAATGAGGTGGCGGTTGCTACTATGGTGAGTCCGAATCAAATGGAGGTCATCAAAAGTATGCTCGTAGGCAATGATGAAAATCTAAACGCACCGGTCAGTCATTCCAAATTGGGGAATAAAGACCTGAATGGTTTTATCAAAAGATTTGCACCAGTTGCGATTGTTGAAATGCACAAGTATGATATCCCGGCAAGTATCAAAATGGCACAAGGGATCATTGAAAGTCGGGCTGGACATAGCAAACTAGCGGTTGAAAATAACAATCATTTTGGAATGAAATGTTTTTCGAAAAAGTGCAGTAAAGATCATTGCACCAATGCAACGGATGACCATCATAAAGACTTTTTCAGAAAGTATAAAACCATCTGGGAAAGTTGGAGAGATCACAGTTTGCTCTTACAAGGGGATCGTTACAAAAGTTTGAAAAAGTACAAACGTGATTACAAGAAATGGGCGAAAGGTTTGAAAAAAGCTGGTTATGCAACCGATAAAAATTATGACAAGAAGTTGATTGAAGTGATTGAAAAATATCAGTTGTATAAATTGGATGAGTTATAGCGGTTTTTCTTTATAGTGTGCGGATGTTCCTGGAAGGGGTTCCGGGAGCATCCCCTTTTTTTTGAAATCGTTCGATTGTATACATATTGTTTTAAAACTTAAACTGATTTGATATATGAAATGGAAAAGCACAATGTTTAATAGAATGTTTGTGAAAGCTACGCCACGTATTCCCAAGCAAGTTAATCGCAATAAAGTGGAGTCGAACACTGATTTATCACCTCTTGATCAACCGCTATCAGAAAGGAAGATTGATTCAAAATCTAAGGTTAAAAAGATGTTGAGTTAAACTATAAAATAAGAAATATTTCGTACATTTAACAACATACATTCACACTTCTGCCCCGTGAATTGGAAGAAGATCGGGTATTGGGTGTTGGAAAGGTGGTGGTGCAGTGAGATTTTTAAACACTAGAGGTTTATAATCACCAATGAGGAAAATGAATTTCGAATATCGAAGTAGAGCTTGGAGTGGCCCCGCGTCCTCACTTCGAAATTCTGCGGTTCGATACCCGCCTGTCCGGCCTGCAGGTTCGATATTCTGCGTTTCAAATCCCCATCATCATTCTTACTTCTATATACCTAAAACTGTCCTAGCCAAGCCATCCAACGCATTAAATCCATTCCAATAAACCAGTCATTGTCTTAATTTGATACATTTGCCAATCATAAAAATTAATTCAATGAAAAACTTAATATTACTTTTACTTGTTTTCGTTACAACTGCAATATTTGCTCAAGAACGAATAGACGGGACCTTTCCTTTCGAAACAGACCCCAATAAAAAATACTCGCTGTACATACCATCTGACTATGACGCAAGTACGCCACATAGATTCATGCTGGGATTACACCCATTAAATACCAATCGCCGGGATGCTGAAGCTTGGTGTGATACGTTGATTGTATTTGCGGAAACCAACAACTTAATATTGGCTTGTCCGGATGGTGGGGTTGATGGTGCGGTGGATGACCCAATAGATTTAGGATTTACCGATGCATTGTTAGATTCTATGAATGTCTGGTATAATATTGATGGGGACAAGACTTACGCAATGGGATTTTCTTGGGGAGCTAAGACCACTTACACTTATGGTCTTGATCGTCCAGAAATATTTAAAGGATATTTGCCAATTGGTTCTGCAATGAGTGGGACTAGTGAAGTGAATAGTATCGTCGCTAATGCCGCGGACAAACCTGTTTACATCGTGCATGGCAACAATGATACTCCATCACAAAGATATACTCCTATTAAAAATGCATTGGAAAATAATGGTGCCATTGTGAATTCTAATTTGATGCCAGGCGTTGGTCATACCATTGACTTCCCAAATCGTAATGCGATATTGACCACTGCTTTTCAATGGATTGATTCTGTGAATTGCGCCAATGTTGTTAATCCGATTTTAGAAACTGAGTTGAAGAAGGTCAGCACTTTCACTTTACGAAACAATCCAATTACAAATAATCAAATTTGGGTGAATTATATTTCTAAAGACAACTCCCTTATTCAAATATCGGTTCTGAGTGCAGATGGCAAAGTTTTGAAACAATATCCAAACCTTCCACTTCAGATTGAAGAAGGATCTTTTCATTTGGAATTAGATGGGTTGAATAATGGGTTGTATTTTTTGCAGATTGAAGGGAAAGGGATTCGGGAGAGTGTTCAGTTTGTTAAGATATAGTGACTTTTTGATGAAATAAGCTTCCTTGGCGACGCCCCCAAAAGCAATCTAAATTTGGGTGTTTCGCATAGTCTCAAGTAAGCTCGCAAGTCCACGCGCTCCCCTTCCTTTTTTAAAAGGCAAGGGCCTATCCGAAGGATTAGAGGATGGATATAAAACAAAAAGCCTTTCCTAAATTAAAGGAAAGGCTTTTTGATTTTTATATCCTTGCAAAATTCTTACTTCTCATAAACAATCAAAATACTCTTAAATCCCATAGAACAATCAAACTTGATCATCTCCTTCTCATCTTCTACAACAGTTTCAAAAGCGGTTGTCAATTCACCATCAATCGAAATGGATTCCACTAATTTTTGAATACCATGTAGATACATTTTGTAATTGTCATTTGGATATTCAAAAGCACCATCTACGATTTGAGAAACTTTTAATTGCGCTCTATTTCCTTTGGTCGTGAACGTACTGGTTCTACTTTGACCGGTCTGGTATTCATATCCATCTCCTGAATCTAAATACAATTCACTTCTATTTTCACCATCCACATTGTAAACATGCAATTGAACCTGAGGATTCTCATATTCGCCAACAAATTGTTGGACCGGGTATTGTGGAATCACCGCACCTGCACGTACAAAAAATGGAATTTGATCCAAAGGAGCTTCCGCCCATATTTCTTCTTGAGACATTCTTTGCTGATCTGACCAGTAATAATACCAATCTCCTTTAGGTAAATACACCCAACGTCCATCTTGCTTAGGCTTATTGATCGGTATAATCAATAACTGATCTCCAAGACCAAACTCCTCCATTCTATATAATGTTTCAGGATCTTCCTGATCGATATATGAGATTGGTTTTAACATTGGTTCTCCGTATTTTGTATGTTTCCAGAAAACGGTGTACATATACGGTAGCAACTTATATCTTAATTCAATCGCTTTTCTAGCAGCAGAAGTAAATGGCTCCCCAAATGACCACGGTTCTTGTTCACCATGATCGCCTGATGAATGTGTTCTGAAGAATACATGGAACACACCCATTTGCAACCATCTAACAAACAACTCCCCATCTGGCTGACCGATGAAACCACCGATATCAGATCCAGCAAATGAGAATCCTGAGATACTTAGTCGTTGACATTGAATATTGGCAATCCAAAGATGCTCCCATGAGGAAAGATTGTCACCAGTCCATCCACTTGAAAAACGTTGTCCACCAGCATAAGTTGAACGTGTAATCACAAAAGGACGTCTATCAGGTGCATTTTGTTTCAAACCTTCATGTGTAGCACGAGCCATCTGCATACCATATACATTATGACCTTGTCGGTGACTTCCTTGATTCCCTTCAAAATGATGCCTAACATCAGCAGGTACTTGTTTGTCAGATTGTGTAAAATTATCCGCCATAAAAATAGCTGGCTCATTCATGTCATTCCAAACACCACGTACACCGACATCCGCAATCATTTCTTTGTACAAACCAGCCCACCAAGTTCTTACTTCAGGATTGGTATAATCTGGAAAATGACACATCCCTGGCCAAACCGGTGCTTTGAAAAGTGGTCCATCTTGACGTTTACAGAAGTAGTCATGTTTGACACCTTCATTATATACCCAATAAGTTTTATCAATTTTGATTCCCGGATCAATCATCACGACGGTTTTGAAACCTTCTTCCTCCAATTCAGCAATCATTCTTTTTGGATCTGGAAAACGAGTTTCATCCCAGGTAAAACACTTAAATCCATCCATGTAATCGATATCTAAATAGATGGCATCGCATGGAATATTTAATCTTCTAAATTCTTTCGTAATTTCTTTTACCTGACTTTCTGGGTAGTAACTCCATTTGCACTGGTGATATGCCAAAGCCCAAAGTGGTGGCAGCTCTGCACGACCAGTTAGTAGTGCATATTTTTCTGTTACTGAAGTCAGCTTCGGTCCATAAATGAAGTAGTAATTCATCTCACCACCGTGCGACCAAAAAGAAGAGACATTTCCTCTTTCTTTTCCAAAATCGAAAAAAGTTCTGAATGAGTTATCGTAAAAAATACCATAACCTAACCCATTGTGCACACCTGTATAGAAAGGAATATTTTTATAAAGTGGATCTGTATTTTTTCCGTACCCATAAGCATCCGTTCCCCAAAGTTGGAAACGTTCGCCTCTCATATTTAAATTTCCGGCTTTGTCTCCTAGACCGAAAAAATGTTCTTTGGATTGAATTTTTTTACTGATTTGAGGAATTTCGCCACCATACTTCTCATTTTCTTCCCAATGAAAGCCTTTTTCATCCTCGTTGACTACTTTTCCTTCTGTGTTCAGAATGGTGACTTTTAAATCTTTCTTTTTGATATTGACCACCAAAGACTTGGTAGAAATTGAAAAATAATTTCCAAATTCTTCAAAATGAAAATCTTGTTTTCGCGCATTGTACTCAGGATCAATGGCATAGGAGTGATCCGCTAAGAAATTGCCAGAAGGGCTATATCTAAAACGGATAATATCGTTTTCAATTACAATCACTTGAAGCTCCACATGATTCTCGCAAGTAAAAGAAACACCTGATTCTAGCAACTGATGATTGGTCACATTAGTTGGAAATTTCTCAATACCAGCCACTTGTGGATTAATTATTTTAGTAGTCTCCCCTGTCATAATATATACCTTGTTTTTTAAGAAACGTAATTAAAAAATTTACGTATAAAATTTACACCAAACCCCTTCAAACAATCATTTTGGTATGAAATTTATTACTAATATGATGTTGAGAATGATTTGTATAAGATATATAACATAAAAACTATGCCATGCGCAAACCTAAAGTATTAATGTTGGGATGGGAATTTCCTCCAGTCATAAATGGAGGACTTGGCATTGCTTGTCATGGAATCGCCAAAGCCCTTTCAAAATGTACCGACCTGACAGTTGTACTTCCGAAGTCTGATATTGATTATCGTCCTATAGAATTCAAAATAATGGGCTTGGATCGAATGAATGTTTTCGGTCCTGTCTATGCAAATGAAATCACACGTGGGTATGCGAAAGACTATGTAAAGAATATGAACGAGTATTCAAAATTCGCAAATCTTCTTGAAGTGGGTACTGGTTTCTCTCCTTACAATATATACCAAGGAGGAACGGATGATCCTTCACTTGCAATCCTTGATTATTTAGAAAAAATCAGAAAAGGTCAAATCAAGGATCAGAATCCTTTCGATATGTATTTTGGCAATTTCAATATTGGTGAATTATATGGAGATGATGTGATTGCTAAAGTAATTGAGTACTCCTATTATGTTACAGCAGCTGCATCCAAGATGGACTTTGATGTTATTCATGGCCATGATTGGATGACTGTGTTGGCTGGGCTACAATTAAAATATGCGACAGGTAAACCTTTCGTATATCATGTCCATGCCACTACGTATGACCGAAGTGGTCCGGAAGCACGTGGTTGGGTACATGATATTGAAAAATACGGAATGGAACAAGCAGACGCTATTATTCCTGTTTCTAATTACACCGCTGGAGTTGTATTAAACCACTACAAAATAGATAGAAATAAAATATTCCCAGTTCATAACGGAATTGAACCAGTTGAAGTGTTTAATGAAGAAAAGCAATTTCCGGAAAAACTGGTCTTATTCTTAGGGAGAGTAACTGGTCAAAAAGGTCCAGAGTTCTTTCTAAATATTGCAGCCAAAGTATTGGAAGAAAATCAGAATGTTCGCTTTGTAATGGCTGGAAATGGAGATCAATTAAAAAGCTTAATTGAGAAAAATGCCAACAAACAACTTGGAAATAAGTTCCATTTCACTGGATTCCTTAATAGAGATAAAGTAAACAAATTGTTAGCAATAACGGATGTCTATTGCATGCCTTCTGTTTCTGAACCGTTTGGATTGTCCGCTGTGGAAGCAGCACAATTTGGAATTCCAGCCGTAATCTCCAAACAATCAGGTGTTTCTGAAGTCTTAGTGAATTCATTGATGGCTGATTTCTGGGATGTCAATTTGATGGCCAAACATATTTGTGATCTAATTAGTGATAAAGATTTAAGAAAAGAGGTAATTGAAAAGACGAAAGAAGATTTAAAAAATGTCACTTGGGATAAAACGGCAACAGGAATTATGGAAGTTTATCAAAGTGTGATGACTGAACCGATTGCAATACCTTCAATTGAATCCAATATTCAAGAAACAAATATTGGTGATCTGAAAACGACCACTACTACCAACACAACTTTTATCAGACCTGAGAAATTTGAACCTAAAACTACTGTCAAAATTATCAGTAGAAGAGTGATCAATATCGAAAGGAAAGAGCATGAAATTGGTACTGATCTAAGTAATAAAAGTACTCGAAACAAGAAAGTTGATGACCTGACTCGTATCAATCAAATTGACAAAGATATTGAGATACTGCTAAACAAATATTTTATTTATTCTTTTGAAAATTTAGCAGAAACAGAAATTGGTGTTATCAGAAAAATAATCACCAACGCTTATTTAGGCAACCGAAATCTTGACCTTGAAAAGTGGATCGAACAAGCAAAACGATTTACTCAATAATAAAAGACAACCCCAAACTCAAAAGGAAATTTGAACAAACTTCCTCTTACGACTTTTTATTGTTAACAACCCGATTTAGAAATCCCTGTTTGAACTTATCAATGAAATAACTCCCCATTATATCATTGGCAACTATCAAGCTACTTAAACCAATTACCCGATGCCTGAAGTATGTCTACATTTTAATTTACACCAACCCAATCGCCTAAAAGAATTTAGTTTCTTCGAAATAGGAAGAAGTAGTTCTTATGATAACGACTCCTTGAATTTAGATGTCCTAAATCAAATCGCTGACAATTGCTATTTAAGAATGAATAGTATTTTGAAAGAAAATATTGAAAAATTTGATGGACAATTCAAAGTCGCATTTTCCATTTCCGGAACGCTTATCGAACAACTCGAAAAATTCAGACCTGACGTAATCACCTCCTTTAAAGAACTTACAAAAACAGGATGTGTAGAAATTGTTGGAAGCACCTATTACAACTCTTTGAGTTCCGTTTATTCAAAAAGAGAGTTTTACAACCAAATGGCTTTGCATTCCGATGTTTGTGAGGCATTATTTAAACAAAGACCAAAATCATTTCAAAATACAGGAATGATTTATAACAATGAGCTAGCAGCTGACCTTGAATTAAATGGGATTGAGACTGTACTTTGCGAAGGCTTAGAATGGTACTTAGGTGGTCGCTCCAGCAACTCCGTTTATAAAGCGCCTAATGTTACACACATAAAAACACTTTGTAAGAATAAAAAATTAGTAGAAGATATTACACACCGATTTGATGATAAAAATTGGCAGCAATATCCATTAACTGCCAATACCTTTGCAAAATGGGTTATGGCTTCGAAAGGAGATGTCATCAATTTATTTTTCCCTTATGAGACTTTTGGCGAAAATCTAAAACCAGAATCAGGCATTTTCAAATTCATGACTGATTTACCAAGAGAATTAATAAGATTAGGTTGTTCATTTATCACACCTCTTGAAGCTGCGAATATGTTTCATGTGAGAGGAGACCTGGATGTACATGTTGCAATTTCAGGACAAGATACAGACAAAGGCCTATCCGCTTGGTCAGGAAATTCAATGCAAAATGAAGCCATCACCAAGATATATTCTATGGAAGATATGGTTTTAAATTCTGGTGATGATCAATTGATTCACAACTGGAGAAAATTACAAACGTCCGATCACTTTTATTACATGAACACGAAAGATGATGTAGATGGAGCCGCAAGAGATAGTTCAAGTCCTTATAATTCTCCTCATGCGAGTTATGTTTATTTCATGAATGCTTTAGCGGACTTGGAGATAAGTTGTAGAAATTTATCTGGTCAACCAAAAAGTGAAGCGAGACCCTCTTAAGACCAATAACAATATCTTGTCTCATTAAAAAAAGCACCAAATTCTAAATAAATAGATTTTGGTGCTTTTTATTTTTAGTAAATTGGGGTTAGTTGACCTAACTCAAGTGCGAGATAAATTTTCTCAACTACAACTGATATTAGTACTCATCATTCTTCTATTTTTTAACTGATCTTCGATAATGTAATTGCCAACTTCAGCTGGCACCAAAAATAAGCGAAGCGCATTTTCAATCTAGCAAGTTGTTATTCAACCTAAAAAGCACCAAAGTCTATTGCTTTGTCATAAAACTCTCTCACTCCCACCTTTATCCATCCGAGAAATCTGTGCGAGTAATTTATTGAGATTGGACGACTTCAAAGTTTCTAGAACTTCAAATTCTTAATAAACCAACTCAAAAACCAAACAAGTACGACTCGTACAATAAACACTCAACATTGCATTCCCATTTTCATCTTGAGTGGTATAAGTTATCGATTCATCTACTCTATTGTGCCCACCAAATTCTTTTGCATCACTATTTAATACAATTTTGTAATCACCTGCTTTTGGAACTCGGAATTTATAATTAGGAATAGAAGCACTTGGAGAAAAGTTGAAAACGAAAATTTTATTTGCTCTTTCAAAAGCCAACACTTTGTTATGATTATCGACATTGAGTTGATTAGCGAAATTACTATTAAGGACATCTCCTGTTTTTAATATATCAATCATCTTGGCATCAAAATCATTCAACCACTTATATTTCAAACCTTCGTTGTCTACCAACGACCATTGTCTTCTAGCATATTTATAGCTCCAGTCATTTCCTTCACGTGGAAAATCTACCCATTCTGGATGACCGAATTCATTGCCTATAAAATTAAGATATCCTTCACCACTCAAACTTGCAGTAATACAGCGAATCATTTTATGCATAGCAATTCCACGTTCTACAATCATATTGTTATCATCAACTTTCATGTGCCAATACATCTCTTTATCCATCAACCAAAACGCAATCGACTTATCTCCTACCAATGCTTGATCGTGTGATTCGGCATATCCGATGGTCTTTTCTTTGTAGCGACGATTGGATAATTCAGACCAGATTTCATTCATATCCCAATTTTCATCAGGCGTATGTTTTAATAATTTGATCCAATAATCCGGCACACCCATTCCCAATCGATAATCAAAACCAATTCCACCATCTTCAATGGTTCTTGCGAGACCAGGCATTCCACTATTGTCTTCTGCAATGGTAATCGCATTTGGGTTTAATCTGTGAATAAGTCGATTGGCCAACTGTAAATACGTCACTGCATCCCAGTCTACTCCGAATTTAAAATATTTGTCATAGTGATCAAAAGCGATAAATCTACCATGATGATGATACATCATGGAAGTCACTCCATCAAAACGGAAACCATCCATTCGGTATTCTTCCATCCAGTATCGCAAATTCGATAATAAAAATTGTTGTACTTCTTGTTTTCCGTAGTTAAATAACTTCGAATCCCATTGATTGTGATAACCTCTTCCTCCTTCATGAAAATACTGCCCTTCCGAACCATCAAAATTATTCAAACCTTCCGCTTCATTTTTTACCGCATGAGAATGCACTAAATCCATGATTACGGCTATACCTTGTTCGTGTGCTTTATCCACCAAATATTTTAAATCCTCTGGTGTTCCGAAACGTGATGAAGCTGCAAAATAATTGGAAACATGATATCCAAACGACCCATAATAAGGGTGTTCTTTTATCGCCATCATTTGCAAACAATTGTATCCCAATTTTTTAATTCGCGGCAACGTATTGTCAGCAAATTCCCGATAAGTACCTAGCCCCTCTTTTTCTTGAGACATTCCAACATGACACTCATATATAATGGGTGCAGATTTCAATCCCTTAAACCCATTTTTCCATTGATACTTTTTTTCAGGAGACCAAATGGTACCACTAAAATCCTTCGTCTCTTCATCTTGAAGCGCGTAATTAATATAAGCGGGAATTCGATCAAGCTGATTGCCATTACAAGTCACTTGCACTTTGATATTCTGAAGATGTTGAATCACACAATCGCTTTCATTTGAAATAAAAATAGACCAAACATCGGATTCATCTTTTATCATAGGATGACTCGTGCGATTCCATTGATTGAAGTCACCAATTAAATGCATCTCTTCCACATTCGGTGCCCATTCTCTATAATGCCAACCTTGTGCTTCCGCATCATAATGTAACCCCAAATATTGATGAGCAGCTGCATAAGCAAGCAAACTTTTGAAGGAATTATTGATGTGATCTTCTGCTCTAAAAAAGCGATTCTGACGATCCTCGATTTCGTATTCATAAGGAGCTAACCAGCCATCATCGGCGATTAATTGAATCTTTTTTGTTTCAATCATTGGGTCTTTTGTTTATCCAGTTTTAGTCAATGGAATAATATCGAAGTGTTTTACGTTGAAATGATAGATATGTTTTAAATGTAATTAGCTGTTTTTCAGACATAAAGACCTGAAAATCAAGCCTTTTTAATTTTAAAATCATTTCTTATTTTTAGGGGAGTTTCTAGGGACACATTTAAACATAACTTATGGCAAAATTCAGGCAGAATCATCAAAAAAATTCCGGTACCGGATTGGGAAAGCAAGTGAGTATTTTTACTGCCTTGATTGCTGGCATATTTTTATTGTTCAAAACTTTTGCTGGCGGTGAAGCCACTGATCCTAATCCGCATCCAAACAATATGGAGCAACAAGTTCCCAAATCGGATACTGCACCAGGCCACACCACCGAAGAATTTGAAGAAACAGGTGGCTATCTAAAAGAATATTTTCCATCGGGTGGTTTGGATGGACAACTGGTTCATCACCAATTTTTTTCCTTGTCGTACAATGAGGAACATGAACAAGCCAATTGGGTCGCTTATGAATTGACGAGAGAAAGATTAAATGCAAAGTGGGCAAAGCGTCCAAATAATTTTCGTCCAGATAAAAAAGTCAAAACTTATTCAGCTACACATTATGATTACAAGAGATCGGGTTATGATCGGGGTCATTTAGTTCCTGCCGCGGATATGGCTTTTTCGATGGGTGCGATTGATGCGACTTTTTATATGAGTAACATCAGTCCGCAAGTTGGTAATTTCAATAAAGGAATCTGGCGAGAATTGGAAGAGCAAACCAGAGATTGGGCCAAAAAATTCAAACACCTATATATTGTTACAGGTCCCGTTTTGAATATGCCTGGCATTGCAACCATTGGCGATCGTAATGAAGTGACAGTACCAAGTGCATTTTTCAAAGTCATTCTCGATTTATCCGAACCTGAAATAAAAGGAATCGGTTATGTCATGCCGAATGAGGTGACGGATGCTCCTATTCATCAATTTGCAAAAACGATTGATGAGATTGAATCAATTACTGGAATGGACTTCTTTTCTTCGCTGGAAGATCAGATGGAATATGATTTGGAAAAGAAAATAAACACCGATGCTTGGTTTATTGACCAGAAGCGTTTTGCGGCTAGGGTTAAGAAATGGAATCATCAATAGGAGGCGAAAAATGATAAGTAGGATCCACCCTCTACCGCCAAAGTCGGAGGCCCTTCCTTTAAAAATGGAGTAAGGGCCTATCCGAAGGATTAGAGGATGCCTGCCTGACGGCAGACAGGGATACAAACAAAATTAAAACAACACAATTACAAAATAAAAGAAACTAAACTATGATAAATCCACCTGTTGAGAAAATGGGTTCTTTCTTTCTCGGTGCTGAGTATGACTTAAAGACAAAAGCACTGACCGACAACATGGTCAACTATGATGCACGTGATTTGTGCACACATGCGGTATGTGTAGGTATGACGGGTTCGGGAAAAACTGGTCTATGCATTGGGTTATTGGAGGAAGCTGCGATTGATAAAGTACCAGCGATTATTATTGACCCGAAGGGTGATATGACTAATTTGTTGTTACAATTTCCAGATCTTGCACCTCAGGATTTTGAAAATTGGATTAATGCGGATGATGCTTCCAGAAAAGGAATGACGAATAGTGAATATGCTAGAAGTGTGGCGGAAATGTGGGAAAAAGGATTAGGTGAATGGGGTCAAGGCAAAGACAGAATCAACTTATTAAAGCAGTCAGTCGATTACACTATTTATACACCTGGCTCTGACATGGGAATGCCTATCAATATTATGGGATCATTCGCAGCGCCTAAAATCAGTTTTGAGGAAGATTCTGAAATGTTGTTTGAAAGAATTGAAGGAACTGTAGCAGCATTGTTAGGGATGATTGACAACAAAGAAGACCCATCCAGAAGTCGGGAAGGCATACTAATTTCCAAACTTTTTGAACATTATTGGAGATTAGGTGAAGATTTGGATTTAGGAAAAATAATATTAGGCATTCAAAATCCTCCATTTTCAAAACTCGGTGTTTTTGATTTAGAAACTTTCTTTCCAGCAAAAGATCGATTGAAATTGGCAATGGAATTTAATGGGCTGGTCGCTTCTCCTTCTTTTCAATATTGGTTGAAGGGAGACCCATTGGATATTGACAAAATCTATTTTACCGCAGAAGGAAAACCTCGACATAGTATTTTTTACATCGCACATTTATCCGATCATGAAAGAATGTTTTTTGTAACCTTATTGTTAAATTCACTCATCACTTGGATGAGAAAACAATCTGGAACAACGAGTTTGAGAAGTTTGGTATATTTTGATGAAATTTTTGGATACTTTCCTCCTACTGCGATGCCTCCTTCAAAAAAGCCTTTGCTAACCATCATGAAACAAGGACGAGCTTATGGCTTAGGTGCTATTTTGGTTACTCAAAACCCTGTTGATATTGACTATAAAGGTTTGTCCAATGCAGGAACTTGGTTCATCGGAAAAATGCAAGCAGAACGAGATAAACTCCGAGTCCTTTCGGGATTGGAAGGTGCAATTGCAGAAGCTGGTGGAAAAGCAAATACCGATTTTGATAAAATAATTACTTCTCTGAGCAGTCGAAAATTTTTATTACATAATGTACACGATGGTGCACCTGTCGTATTCAATACTCGGTGGGCCATGTCCTATTTGCGGGGTCCGATGACACGTCCACAAATCAAAGAATTGATGGCAGCCAAAAGAAAAGGTGGAAACACAACTCGATCTATGAGTGCGATGTCTGTTCCTGTTTCAGCTTATAATGAACCTGCTCCATCTATTGCGACACCCCCTTCTGTTGACCCAGATTTAAATCAAAAGTTTTTCGCTGTTTGGAAATCAGAAAGAGAAGCGCAATCTGAATTGGTTGCTTCTGATGCTCTGAAATTGGTCTATAAGCCAATGGCACTAGCAGCTGGAAGCGTTCGTTTTTATAATGCCAAAAGAAATGTAGATGAAATAAAAGAGGTAGCTTACATTTTTCCAGCTCCAGATAAATTCGGTCGATTGAATGAAGACGAAGTGCAGGAAATTAAAGACTGGGAAAGAATTTTAAATAAATTACCGGATCATCCGGATAGTATTCCTGTCAGCTATTTAGACTTACCCGACTCTTTTAATACTGGTAAAGAATTGGCCAAAGTGAAAAAAGAATTTGGTGAATGGCTATACAAGTCAAATGCCATCATGATTCATGAGCATAGCAAATTGAAATTGGTACAAGAATATGGAGAATCATTGGAAGCATTTGTTCAACGTGTACAACATGCTGCAAAAGAAGTTCGTGATGATGAAATTGATGAATTGCGAGATAAGTATGATGACAAATTTGAACGAGTTGAGGATAAAATCAGGAAAGAAGAACAAGACCTTGATCAAGCAGAATCAGATCGCAGTTCTAGACGTCGTGCAGAAATTGTTACCGTAGCTGAAACTATCTTTAGCGTTTTTTCAAAACGAAGATCTCGCTCTTTAAGCAGTGCTCAAAGTAAAAGCAGAATGCGTAGAAGAGCAGCTGAAAAAGTAAGAGAAAGCAAAGAGGATTTGAGAGAATTGGAACAAGATTTTGAAGACTTGAAGGCAGACTTAGCGGAAAAGGTCAGCGAGATTACTAAAGAATGGGATGTCATCGCAACCAACATCATTCCTAAAGAAATCAAACCACGCAAGTCAGATATCCAAGTAGACACTGCCTTTTTGGTGTGGCAACCATTTTGGGTCGCTGATAACGGATCAAGCATTTCGGCAGTGCAATAGCGTTTATCGTTGTACCATTAGGTGTGACCTGGTTTAGATAAATCAGTCAAAAAAATATAGAGAATAATACAAATACTACAAATATGTCAAACACAGAAAAATTTACGCAAACAATTCAAGAAGGATATGATGTCGAAGGTTCCTTCATCACTTTAGGCGGTGGAATGGTGGATGGGGAAAGTGTTCCTAATACTTTCGTCAATTTGCCACTAAAAACTTTGAACAGGCACGGTTTAATCGCAGGATCGACTGGTTCTGGAAAAACGAAGACACTTCAACTAATCTCAGAACAGTTATCTGCACAAGGTGTACCCGTATTACTGATGGATATCAAAGGTGACTTATCTGGCATCGGTGCAGAAGGAGCAGATCACGAAAAAATCACGGAACGTCACAACAAAATTGGGGTGCCCTTTCAAAAAGGTAAAAGTCCAGTTGAATTTCTCACATTGTCCGATGAAAAGGGCGCACGATTAAGAGCTACTGTTACTGAATTTGGTCCGATTTTATTCGCCAAGATTTTGGAATTAAATGACACACAATCCGGTCTACTTTCTGTCATTTTCAAATATTCAGATGACAACGATTTACCATTGTTGGATTTGAAAGATTTGAAGAAAGTGATTCAATACGCTGGAGAAGAGGGGAAAGAAAAATTGGAAGCAGATTATGGAAAAATCTCTACCGCTTCAACCGGTGTGATTATGCGAAAGATAATTGAACTAGAGCAACAAGGGGCCGAAAAGTTTTTTGGTGAGCGTTCTTTCGAAGTGGAAGATTTGATGCGGAAAGAAGGAAACCAGGGGGTGGTGAATATCTTGAGATTGACGGACATCCAAGATAAGCCAAAACTATTTTCAACTTTCATGTTACAGATGTTGGCAGAAGTTTATGCTACCCTCCCAGAAGCAGGTGATATGGACAAGCCAAAGTTAGTCATCTTTATCGATGAAGCACACTTGATGTTTAATGAAGCAAGTAAAGCATTGTTAAATCAAATCGAGTCAATTGTAAAATTAATTCGTTCTAAAGGTGTTGGGCTATTCTTTGTTACACAAAACCCAGTGGATGTCCCAGAATCTATTTTGGGTCAATTAGGAATGAAAATCCAACATGCGCTACGTGCCTTTACAGCCAAGGACAGAAAGGCGATTAAAACAGCTGCTCAAAATTATCCAGAATCTGAATTTTATGATGCTGCAGAATTGTTAACTACATTAGGAATTGGAGAAGCATTGGTAACCGTACTTAGCGAAAAAGGAACGCCTACTCCATTGGTGCATACTTTGTTGCAAGCACCAAAATCTAGGATGGGTGTTTTAACAAATGACGAAATCGATGCTATTCTTGGACAATCAAAAATTATCGAAAAATACAATGAAGAAATCGATAATGAAAGTGCTTATGAATTGCTTAGTAAAAAAATAAAGGAAGCTAAAGATGATGAAGCAGAAGAAAAAGTAACAAAGAAATCTTCCTCGAAAAAAGCGGCTGCTCCAAAGGAAGAAAAATCTGCTATCGAAGAAGCGATGAATAGTCAAGTTGGTAAAACCGTCATGCGAGAAGTGACTAGAGGATTATTAGGAGCCCTTGGAATTCGGTCTACCAGAAGACGTTCTAGAAAATCTGGTTGGTTCTAATACCGAATCACCAAACAAAATTTAAAGCTGCCTGATTTTTTGGGTGGCTTTTTTTATACCCAATTCCCAATACCGAAAATGAGGTAGCTACCGCATTTTCATTCCACTAAATTTGTTAATACACTAAACTCAAAATGGTATTTATCATTTGCATCAATTTGTGAATTTAAAAAACCTAACTAATCTAAAGTGCCAAATTGAAATCTTATAATCACTTGTCAATCAACCTGATATCCTTTCAATTAAATAGCTATTAGTAGTAAAAATCCACTTTTAAATTTTCACTTCTCCATTTTACTGGACACTCGCTACTATGGTTTCATAGCAATCTTTGAAGTAACTTGATTCACGTTTGCTCCTCCTAATTATTAGCAATTCAAACTTCCCTCCTTTATTAAATTTTTTTTCACTCCTACCTGATTGAATCAAGGTAGGCTTTTTTATCAATTTACAAACTACTAATAATGAGACTACACTTACAATCCAAAACATTGTGTTTACAAATAGCAATGTTGTTTTTCATGACATTATCATACAATACAATAAACGCGCAATGCATTGACAACTTAAAATTATCTACCAATGAAGTTGCCAACAATGCTCCTTTCTGTAGCTATACGGCTGAGGTATGTGTGGATATCATGTCAAATCCTGTTCCTGATCATGTCAACATCGAGTTATCATCTTCAGCAGGTGTATTTGCGCAACAGATTCAATCTTTTGGGTACATCAACAATAAAGCATGTTATACTTTCTTCTTGGCGAATATTCAATGTGGAGAAGTGGTCAACTTCAGTGCTTTTGGATACGAAACACCGAGTTTCACTTCCGTTTGCTCCAAACTAAATAGTAAGCAACCATTGTCGTCAGCTCTTGCTGTTGAATTCGCACATTTCAATGGTTACCAAAGTCACGGAGATGTCGTGTTGGAATGGGTAACAATGAGCGAAGAGAATAGTGAATATTTTGAAGTACAGGTCAGTAATGACGGAATTGATTATGAGCCGTTGGCGAAAGTAGCTGCAGCCGGAAACAGTTTGGCAGAAAATGCATATGAGTACACTCATCAAAACCCATTCTCCGGAACCAATTATTATCGCTTAAAGCAAGTTGACTTTGATGGTACTTATGAGTATTCAGAGATTTTTGCGATTAGAATTGAGGCTGTAAATGAAGTGAATATTTTCCCGACTTCAGTTGATGATTATGTCAACGTTAGAATTATGGAAGTAATTAAAGGAGATATTCCTGTACTTGTTTTTAATGCGACTGGCCATTTAATTTACCAAAATGTAATTACAGCTGGTGCTAAAGAATTGGTGATTCCAACAACAGATTTGGAATCAGGATACTATTTTATTAAAATGGAATTGAGTGGAATCGGAGTTGTGACGAAGCCATTTATCAGAAAGACTTTATAATTACACTTAATAATAGTAATACAAATAATACTCTATAATTGCGGATATCTATGAGAAAATTTTACTGATATCTGCGTTGGAAAGCCCTGTCTGCTTGGCGCAGTCAGGCAGGCTCGCCGTAACTAAGGCTATGTCTGCGTTTTCCGCCTTAATCT
>CALFWW010000062.1 GCA_937928575.1 uncultured Saprospiraceae bacterium
ATCTTCGTTAGAAAGCCCTGTCTGCTTGGCGCAGTCAGGCAGGCTCGCCGTAACTAAGGCTATGTCTACGTTTTCTGCCTTGATCTCGAAAAATTTTCCTTCCAAATATATCCGCACTTTTAGACTACAATTTGTATTAAACTTTTGATTAGCGAAAGACAGTCTAACACACAATGGTTCTTCTGGACTTTCGGCAACTATGGAGACAATTTAATTCTTAGCTGATGTGGAGCACTTGAACAAACCAACTTTATTCCTATCAATGTACGACTGAGGAAAACCATTGAGAATGGACTCATATGTTTATCAAATTCAAATAGCGCCTGAAGATGGAGAGATAATGTTGGTAGATGGAGATGTAATGTTATAGCGATAATGTTTATCACGTATATTTTTAGTCACCTAATTTTATAAATCGCTTTGTAATAACTTGGTCATTAATTCGAATTCTCAAAAATGTAACTCCTTCACCAACTCTGTCTGTTGGTAACTTTAATTGATTCGTACCTGAGTTGAGCAAAAGTTTTTTACTTAAGATAACTTTTCCTGTTTGTGAGATAAACTCATATTTCCCTTCTTGATTTTTTGAAGAAACAATGTTGAAGTTCAGAAACTGAGCGGTAGGATTGGGATGTATCTCAGATACAAAAACAGTTTCTTCTAATTCGATGCGGCTGGTTACAACTTTCGAAAAGTATGCACTACTATCTTCATCAAATATTTTCAACCTGTAATAATACAATATCCCAGGTAAAACTTTTTCATCGGTAAAATTATAATTTGATGCGGAACTTTGCTTATTGCTTTCAATAGTTTTAATCGTTTCATAATGGATACCATTTTCACTCTTTTGAATCAGATAAAGAGCAGTCGTTTCTTCATTTTCCGCTACCCAGTTTATTTTGTTTGATTTATTGTTACGATCTGGATTAACTGAAAAGGAAATGATATCACTTGCAAGTGGACTGGTGGCACCTTCTGAAATTAAGATGCTACTATTAATGGGTGGATTTTCGATCACATCAATATGACCACTTAACCATTTTACTACAATGGAGTCAATGGTTGTATTTGTACCCAAACCAAAATGCATATAAGTAGTATTTTGTGACAAATAGCCTTGCCCACAATGTTTATATCTTAAATATTTTTGCTCACCAGCATACAATTCTACCCAACTTCCAACACCGTCTCGATTACTAATCGTTCCCTCTAAATTTATTTTGATATAGTTGTTTGAATTGTTAATTGTATTTTTCCAAAGTCGATGATTAGAAGGATCATCAATCCATGGATATGGTGTATTGGCAACAACAATATCTAATTTGCCATCATTATTAAAGTCTCCGTACGCATTGGAATAGCTATTTTGATGATCACCAGGTAACCCATTAGGTAAAGGAGTGAAGAAAGATCCATCTCCGTTATTCTCATAAATCAAATTAAATTGATCTGGACTAGAAATTTCCGAACAAACATATAAATCTAAATCTAAATCATTGTCCATGTCAAGCCAGTTACCAGCCCAGCCTATTCTGTTTAAAAATTCGACACCTGCTGAGGCTGCAACTTCAGTAAAAACACCTTGCCCATTGTTTTGTAACAAGGCAGAGCTAGGGATTCCCGCACCATTGTTGGTAATGTAAATATCTAAATCATTATCATTGTCGTAATCTCCAACTCCAACATTCATTGCATCGATTACAATATTAGTGTTGGAATTAGAACTGAAATTTGTAAATGTATTGTCATTATTATTTTTATACATACTGTTAGGAAAATAGCGATCATTTGAAATATATAGATCTTGATCTCCATCTCCTTCAATATCCAAAAAAGCACAAGCTAAAGAATGAGCAAATCCATCGCCAGTCCCAGTTGAAAGAGTTACATTGGTAAAAGTAAGGTCCCCATTATTTCTAAACATCCTATTGTCAAATCCAGTGTTAGCAATGTGTTCAACATTCGTGATATATAAATCTAAGAATCCATCTTTATCAAAATCTCCAAAAGCGGCACTGTTGGATTTGGAAGCATAGTCAATTAATAATCCTGCAGATGCTGTTATGTCAACCATATTCATATTTCCAGTGTTTTCATACAAACGATTATATCCATTTCCATAGGTAGCGATAAATAAATCTTTATCTCCATCATTGTCGATATCAACCCATAAAATTTGTTTTGAAAGTTGTTGATGAGTTACAATTGGGGTGATTGGAGTTAATACGCCGTTGATGTTTTTTAGCATAAATAGTTGATGTCCATCTGTCGTACCGAAGGTAAGGTCATCCCATCCGTCTCCATCGAAATCAGCAAAGCTTACTCCAGTTCCGAAGTGGCCAAAATTTGGAGCATACGTATTTAAACCATTGGCACCAGATACATCTTGGAAATATTGGCTGAAAAGGACTATGGGGAATAGCATTGAGAAAATGAAAATATTGAACTGTTTCATGAAATTATGAGTTAGAATATAAATTAAGGTCGGCTCTGTCTATGCAGGTGGGAAATATCGACTAAACTAAAATTACAGAATTTTCACTATTAAAATAAATATCATCAAAACTTTATTGAAGTATTATATTCTTCTCAATATCAAAATTCCTTAAATTGACAATCAAATCAAAGAATTTTAAAGCTCATTAGGAATCATTAGGAATTTGAGAGAAAGCCGCCTCCATCTTAGTAAAAGTAATACAAATTGTAGTCTATAATTACGGTTATCTTTGAGAAAAATTTCCCGATATCTTCGTTAGAAAGCCCTGTCTGCTTGGCGCAGTCAGGCAGGCTCGCCGTAACTAAGGCTATGTCTACGTTTTCTGCCTTGATCTC